>CAZARO010000135.1:0-9133 GCA_964487165.1 uncultured Solibacteraceae bacterium
TCTGGACCGGCGTGGCCGAGCGCATGATCCAGACCATGAGCTCCTACACCGGCGAGGGCGTGATGTTCACCGTGGACACGCGCCTGCGTCCCAATGGGCGCGAGGGCGACCTGGTGCAGCTGGAGGGCGCGTATAAGAGCTACTTCGAACGCGGAGCGGAGGCGTGGGAAGGCATTACGTATATGAAGTCGCGCGCCGTGGCCGGCAATCTGGAGCGCGCCACCGAGTTTCTGCACGAGCTGCAGGAGGTGGACTGGCGGCGCTACGGGCAGAGCATGCGCTCGCGCAAAGACCTGGGGGAAATGCGCGCGCGGCTGGAGCGCGAACAGGGCCCGCGCAATCCGCTCAAGGCAGGGATGGGTGGATATTACGACATCGATTTCGCCCTGATGTATCTGCGGCTCAAGGGCGCGGGTATCTTTTATAGGATGCTCAATACGCCGGAGCGTATCGACGTGATCGAGAAGATGGGCCATCTGGAGCGCGAAGACGCCGATTTTCTGCGCGAGGCGGCGACGTTTTATCGTGCCTTGGACCATGGGCAGCGGGTTTCCACCGGCCATGCGGAGGGGAGCCTGCCCAAGTCGCAGGCGCAATTCGAAGTGCTCACCAACCTGGTAAAACGCTGGACGCCCGAACACCTGCACGGCCAGCGCATCGACGCGACCTTACGCGAAATCCGCGGGCGCACGCGGGACTTTTTCCATCGGCTGTTCGGACGATGAGACCGCTTGCTGACGCGCGCGGCTCAGTATGGTTACCGAGCCGTGACCGTAAGGGAGCGGTGTCGAACGGCTCGCCCCTCTGGCGGAGTCTGACCCATGCTCGCTAAAGCCCTCCGCTGCACTGCTTCCGTGGCGATCGTGCTCGCCGTTCTGGCGGCCGACTGGGAGCTGCGCGTGAACAGTACCACCGCCGCGCTCTGCCTGCTCTTGGCCATCCTGGGGATCTCGGCGCAATTGGGCCTGGCTGAAGCCCTCGCCGCATCCGTGGTGGCGATGCTGGGGTTCAATCTTCTCTTCCTTCCGCCGGTGGGAAAATTTACCATCCAGGACCCGCAAAACTGGGTTGCTTATGCCGCCTTTCTGGTGACTGCCGTTACCGCCAGCCAACTCTCCGCCCACGCCCGCCGCCGTGCGGCCGAGGCCGAAGCGCGCCGCCTGGAGATGGAACGGCTCTACGCACTGGTGCAATCCATGATGCTCACCGGCAGCGCCCGCAAGACCATTCGCGAGTTCGTCAATCGCGTGGTGCAGGTGTTCGGTTGCACCGCCGCGGCTTTCTACTATCGTCAGGCTGACGAATTTTTCCGCTCGGGGCCGGAAAGCCTGGTGGTGACCGATCACGAATTGCTGGCGGAAAACGAAGTGGACAATGCTTCTGTCGACCTTCTCCGCGGCGTCGCCTTGGCGCCCGTGCGGTTGGGCGGCCGACCCTTGGGAAGCATGGCGCTCATCGGGTCGCCGCCCTCCGGCCAGATGGTGCGCGCCATCGCCAACCTTATCGCCATCACTATCGAGAAGGCGCGCGCCCTGGAAGACGCCAGCTACGCGGAAGCCGCGCGGCAGGGTGAGGTGCTGAAATCCGCGCTGCTCGATTCCCTGGCGCACGATATCAAGACGCCGCTCACTTCCATCAAAGCCGCAGTCACCAGCCTCCTGGGGAGCGCCCCTGGCGCCGACCGCGAGCTGCTCACGATCATTAACGAAGAGGCCGACCGGCTGAACCGCCTGGCGGCCGAAGTGGTGGAGATGGCGCGCATCGAAGCCGGCAAGCTCCATCTGGAAAAGCACCCCGTGGCGGTGGCCGATCTCATCGCCGGAGCGCTTTCCGAGCTGGCGGCGCCGCTCAAGTCGCGGCCTCTCGCGGTGAATGTTCCCGGTAATCTTCCGGCGGCCGAGGCCGACCGCGAATTCGCCGGGCAGGTGGTGAAACAGTTTGTGGAAAATGCGCTGAAATATTCGCCCGAGGGTTCGCCTCTGGTGATTTCGGCCGAGCTGAAGGGCGGAAAAATCGTCATCGGAGTGGGTGACCGCGGGCCCGGCATCGAAGAAAATGAGCGGACGCGGATATTCGACAAGTTCTATCGCGGACGGCGCCACCGCTTCGACACCGAGGGAACGGGCATGGGCCTGGCCATCGCCAAGGGAATCGTGGAAGCGCACGGTGAGAGAATCTGGGTGGAAAGCGAGCCGGGCCAGGGCGCGGTATTCTATTTCTCGCTGGCCGCCAGCGCGGGAGGTCGCGAAAGTTGAGCGCCGGAAAAATTCTGGTGGTAGATGACGATCCGCAGATACGCCGGGTCATGAAGGCCACGCTGGTGGGCCACAACTACGAGGTGGTTGAGGCGCGCACCGGCGAGGATGCGCTGGAGACTGTCCCCAGGGAGTCGCCCAACCTGATCCTGCTCGACATGAATATGCCGGGCATGGGGGGTCTGGAAACGTGCCGCGCGATTCGTGCCGGGTCCGACACGCCGGTGATCATTCTCTCGGTGCGCAATACCGAAAAGGACAAGGTGGCGGCGCTCGACGCCGGCGCCGACGATTACGTCACCAAGCCCTTCGGCATCGAAGAACTGCTGGCGCGCATTCGCGCGGCGTTGCGGCGCTCGACGCCTGAGGGAGGGCCGCGAGCCTTTCAATCGACGAACCTGGAGATCGATTTCGAAACGCGGCGCGTGCGCGCGCACGGCGCCGACGTGCGGCTAACGCCCAAGGAGTTTGAGCTGTTGCGCTACCTGGTGGTCCACGGCGGCAAGCCGGTGACGCATCGCGAGCTGTTGCAGGCGGTCTGGGGTCCCGATTATGGCGACGAGCCGGAATACCTGCGCGTCTTCATCAACCAGCTGCGCAAAAAGATCGAGACCAATCCGGCCAAGCCGAAATTCATCCTGACCGTGCCTTGGGTGGGGTATCAGTTCGTGGAACCGGAATAGGTTTGTGGGGCAGGATGGCATCCGTATGTCACTTACAATTGCTGGAAAGGTGGGATTCTGCGTTAATTGTGGGGCGGACCCCTGGTCCGCGCGGGACGCCCTCGTCCCGCTCTTCTCTCGGAGAATCAAGTCTCTAGCGCCGAAGGGAGGCCGACCAGGGGGTCGGCCGCGGACGAGGGCGTCCGCCCCACTAATTATGCAGGTACGCGGATATAGGGAATGTAAGTGACATTGGGATGGCATCCTGCGGCCGATTGGAAATCGGTCTGCCGGTATGCCCTGACCCGGCCGAGTACCACTCGGCCGCAGATTTCCAATCTGCCTCACGGGTCCGCTACTTCCGCCCCCGATATCGGCCGCGGCGCGGCTTGCCCTCTTCTACGACAGGTGCGGCCTCCGGTACGGGTACAGGGTTCCAGGAAAAAATCTGCGCGCGCAGCTCGCTGTGCAGCCAGAGAGCAATCATCATGGGAGCCACATAGGGGACCACGTTGACGTTGAGATACTCGGCCGCGCCCCAAAGGGTGACGGCCCCGGCGGAGGTTGCCAGCCGGAGCGTGGTTTCGATGGAGTAGGCCGTATACAACAGCAGCGAGAGCTGTGCCATGACCGCCAATAGCGCGGTACCGCCGGCTATCGGCCGCCACAGGCGCGGCATGCGCGGAGCGGCCAGCATCAACGCCCAAAAGAGCGGGAAGCCGAGGGTGAAAAACGTCGGTATCCGGTCGGCGATCGCCAGCTTGAACGACCGCACCAACACGCGCGGCGCGCCGGGAGCGCGGCCGTACGCCCGCTGCATCGCGTCCCCGTTCGCCACGGACTGAGGGATCGGCACGCGCAACACCCAGTCGCCATTGGGTTCCACCGTGACGCCCGAGGCGGAGTGTCCACCGGGCAGCAGCCACAGCACCGCACTGGTGGAGAGCCGCAGGCCCGCGAGCATGGGAGACAGCAGCACCCACCACCAGAGCGCCAGCAGCACCAGCAGCAGGGAAGAGCCGCGCAGCAGGAAGCGCAACTGCGGACTAGCGGGCGCTCGCATGTTTGGCCGCAGCGGATTTACGCACGAAATAGGCCCACGTCCAGAAGATTACCAGGGTGTCGAGCATCATCAGGCTCTCCCACAGGTACAGGTGCGCGAAGTCGAACCAGGCTCGATTATACTGGCCCACGTAGAACAGGCTGATGAAGCGGACCAGGTTGACGGCGTGAATGGCCGCCGTGCCGGCCGCCAGCCCTTTGGCCTTCTGTATCCACGAAGAGGGAAATGCCAGCACCGCGGCCCACAGCAGGATGGTGACGTGGGCCCCGTTGCAACCGTAAGCCATCTGGATAGCGAAATGGGTCGCGGGGTTTTCCAGCAGGTCGCCTATGGCCACCGCATGGCCGCCGAAAAGGCGGATGAGCGCGGCGGAGACGGTAACCAGCCCGCGCGTAAAGCGGAAGACCGCGGGTTCGGTGGGCGGCGCCAGCAGCAGTCCGAACAGAACCGCCAGGCTGACACCGAATAGCAGCACAAACCGGCCCATGCGCATTCGCGCGCCCGCCGGCGCGGGCGATGGTGTCAAATTGTCCTCGGGCATCGGGTCTCTCGCTATTTTGGCACGCTTTCGGCTGCCTCGGCCGGCTCTTCAGTAGTGGAATCTCCAGCGGAATTCCACGTACACCTGCCGGGGGTCGTTAAAGTGGAATCCTCCAAAGGTGAGGCTGTTGTCGAGTAACACCCGGCGATTGGCGACATTCATAGCGGTAAACGAGACCCGGTACTTATCGCCTTCACCGAACGTCTTTCCCAGGGAAATGTCAAACGTGGTGTGGCCGGGGAGGTAGTTACCGGGATATTGCGCGTCCGGATTCCCGTTAGTGAATCCCGAGCCGTAGTATACATTCGTGGAAGCCAGCACATGCCCGGGAAGAATCGAGTTGACGCCCAGGTTCAGCGTGTTTCGCTGATCGTGGTCTACCGGCGCAAGCCCCGGAAGCGGCTCGCATCCCGCCGGCACGGGAGTCGGGCAGATCAAGCCTCCGGTGAAGGGCGCCGCCGCCTGCGCGATCTGGTTGGAGTAGGCCAGGTGGGCTTGCGCGCGGCGCCAGAGGCGCGGAGTTCGGAGCGTGGTCTCCCAACCTTGAATCAAGGCGCGGTCCCAGGTAAGTGGCCAGAAGAGGTTCGATTCGCCGATATTACTGTGGTCCAGCCAATTCCGCGCGCTGGTCCGAAAAGTATCTTCGTCGAGCACCCATCCGTGAAAAGGAATGGCCACGCCGAATTGGTATTCGCGATCGCGCTCTCCGCGCAGCGGGCTGAAAGTCAGGCTTTGGCTATTGGCTAAGTCGATCAAGGGCCCGGTGGCAGTGAGAAGTGGGGGCGCCTGATAAAACTCGCCCCAGAAGCCTCGGAAGACCCAATTCAGCCCTGGGCCCCTGATGGCCACCCCGAAGGCTGGGTCCCTCCGCTTACAGAGCCGGAATCGAAGTGCGAATAGCGGACGCCGGCGATCAGCGTCAGCCACGGCGTCACCTTGAAGCGGTCGCTCACGAACGCCTCCGCCAGGCCGCCGGTGACGGCAGCCGAAGATGGACCGAAGTTCTCGCAGCTCGTGCCGCAATCGGTAAATACGTTATTAAAAAAGTTACTCTGGTGCTGGGCGAATCCGTACCCTCCCACTTGAATGTCGTTGTTCTTCGCAATGGTAGCGTTCACGCTGGCCTGCGCGCCGAAGTAATTGGCGGCCTGGCTCACATTAGTGATCACCGGAACATCGTTGGGCGGTGCGTTATAGTTAGCCTCGTTGTAATGATAGAAGGGTGACACCGTCATAGTCACGTTGGGATTGAATGTGTGCACCCAGGAGAATGTGAGGTAACCATCGGGTTCCCGCTCGCTATCGCGCAGTCCGTAACTTTGATAAGTCTGATTCCCGGCTGAGTTGGGATCCGGGTCAATGGGGATCTGGTAGAAATCCTGGCGCAACGATGCGACCAGTCGAAATTGATTGTTGGGACTAGCGTTCCACAGCAGGTTCGCGAACCCCCCGTATCCGTTATCGGCGTCGTGAACCACCTGCCCAATGGGGGGCTGCAGACCGTAGTTGCTGCGATTTCCGTTGAAGCTCAGGTAATAAGCGAAGTGAGCAGTGTGCCCGCTGAAATTGATCTGGTCGTTGCTTTCGTACCAGTTGCCGAAAGAGGCCACCAGTTCCGCCTGATTGTCGCCCTCGAAGCCGCTGCGGGGGACGATATTGAAGATTCCGTAGGTGCGGTCGCCGTATTCCGCATTGTAGCTGCCGCGCTGAATTTCGAGGTAATCGATGTCCTTGGGGTCGATCTGCGGGCCCAGATTGGTGGCGATGTTAGTGTTTGGCACCGGTACGCCATCAATCAGCCAATCGACCTGATGGCCTCCGCGCATGTGCAGCATGTCGTGGGTCACGTATGCGGCGGGCACATAGTCGGTGATCATCGCCATGCTGTTGGTGCGGCCGGCGCCGGGAGTCTGGGCGATATCCTCGCGATCCACCAGCGTGGTGGGGGTTACCGAGTCGACGTGGACCGCGTCCGGCTGGCCGACCACCACGGTGGTTTGATTCACGGCGGCAATCGCCAATTGAAAATGAAGAATCGGCGAGGATCCGGAAGTTACCGTAATGGGCTGCTCCGACGCAGCGAAGCTAGTCCGAGTAACCGTAATTTTGTAGTCCCCCACCGGCACGGTCGTGAACGCAAATTCGCCGTTATCGTCGGTTTGCGTGCTTTGAGACCAATCCGAAGTAACAGCTTGTAACTTTACGAATGCTCCAGCCAGGGGACGGTGTTGTGGATCGTGTACGATTCCTTGTATTTTGCCAAAAATGGTTGCATGGACTAAGAGTATAGCGACACTTAGACAGAAAATGAGCTTTCGCATAAGTCCCCTCCAGGACGAAACGCCTGCCAGATACCTTTTGGTTGTCGTGCTAGAAGTCTAAGAACACCGCTTACCGACGTGCGCGGCTCTGTGGCTTTACCGAGCCGCGACCGTCAGAGAGCGGTTTTTACCACGGACTGCTAGGAGAGAACTATTGGAGGTCCACGCTTCTGGCTGGATCTGCCGAAGGAAATTCGATAGCCCGCTTCGGTCTGGAAGTGGATAGCGGGATGAGTGACAATCGCGCCAAAGACGGCGCCGGAGCTTCGTAGCACCGCGACATAACGCCCAACGGGCGCGGCCGGTGCACCCGGGTACAAGGGACACCGCGATTGCACCGTCCGGAAGGAAACGCCGGTAGCCGGAGCAGCTTCGTCCATCGTCATGGCGCAATGATGTTTGCCATCGCGGCGGCAGCAGGCGGGCAAATTCGCTTCCGCGTCGACAAACAGCGCCGGCGCAATCAGCGGGAAGCTGAAGACAGCCAATAGAAACGATGCCAGCGCGCGACGCATCCGAAGTGAACCGATTTTATCATACGGGCGAAAGCCGAAGGAAAATGAACGGTACTTACTTCAACTCGACCAGCTTGCCGTCCTGGAAGGTGAAGAGGTAATCGGTGCGCGCCAATTCGTCCGGCGTGAGCGGACCGTGGCGCGCCACGTGGATATCGAGGCTGCGGTCGCGGAACCAGAGTTCGGCCAGGAAGAGCATGTCCCAACTGTGGAACGGGTCGTCGAGAAAGGCCACCTTGCTGCCGGGGCGCACGTGCGGATTCACCGCGCGGAACTGCTGGATCACGTCCCAGCTTTCGTGTCCCAGAGACGCCATCACGGGCTCGGCGTGGGTCCGCTTGTACTCCCGATTCTGGCGCCCCCAGAAGAAGACGGCCACCGCTACCAGCAGGGCGACCGTCCCGGTATGTCCCAGCGGCCGGCCCCACGGTTCGCGCTCCAGGACGCCTGCCAGCGCCTCGGCCAGATCGACAAACACCACCGCGCCGAAGATCGCCCAGCCCACCATGGGGATGTAGAGACAGGCTTGACTTTTGCCGACGAGGAACTCGATGGGCAGCGGCGTCAGTAGCATGAACCACCACAGAAAACGCAGCACCGGACGGTCGCGGCGCCACGCCAGATAAGCCAGCACGGCCCACAGCAGCAGGATTCCGCCCCATCCCGAGCCCCATCCGAAGAACAGATCGCCCAGCGACAGGCGCTGGAAATCGCGTACGCGGCGCAGGGCGAAAACCGGATGGTAGGCTTCGGCGTTCGCCATGGCGTCCGGCCCGAAGAGCTTGCCGAAGACATCGATGGCGGTGAGCGCGGCGGAAAGCAGCACAATCCGATTGAGGCTGCGCCGGCGATAGACCCACTCGTACACCAGCAACACCAGCGGCAGCGTGACGGCCATTTCCTTGGAGTTCAACGCGCAGAGATCCAGCGCCAGAAAGAGGGCTATCCGGTGCGCCGCCGGCGACTCACGCACGCGCAGGTAGTAGAGCAACGCGGCCAGATAGAAGAAGCAGCACAACGCGTCGTACACGAAGGCCGCGTTGTAATACAGATTGTGCAGGCCGGCGTGATAGCTCACCACCAGCGCTGCCAGGGCGGCGGCCAATTCGCCGGCGCCCAATCGGAGCGCGACGCGGTAGACCAGGTAGACGTTCACCAGCAGGATGGCGAGCAGCGCTGCCTGATAGGGCACCGGATTGAGGCCGGCGAAGGTCAGGATGGGCACGTAAAACAGGCCGCCCATGGGGCGATAATCGCCGCGCCATAGCGTGAATTGCGAAATCGCCAGCGCGAGCGGCCCTTGGCGAAAATAGTGGCCCATGTTGCCGATATCGTCCACGGCGAAGTGGACGCCCAGGCCGTCATGCGTAAAGTAGAGGAACCAGGCCAGCAGAAAAGCCGCGAAAGCGAGCCTGCGCCAGCGGTGCATCCGTTACTGAACCGGCGGTTTTTTGCGCGGACGCGGCGAACTGGAGCGCTTCTTCTGTCCATCCCCGGAGGCCGTTTTACGCGGCGCGCGCGGACGGCGTTGCGGCTTTGGCGGAAGCTCGGGCAGGGGGATTTCGCCGGTCGCGGTGGGTTGTCCCGGCACCAGCGGCTGCGGCTCGTCCTCTTCCTCCTCGATCTCCTCCACCGTGGGCTCGGGCGGCGGCGGCGCGGCGGGCGGATGGAATTCGGCGCCCAGGAAGACGATGAGACCCTTCTCTTCGTCAGCCTGTACACGCACCAGCCCCTTGTCCTGCGCGTAGTTCAGCAGTTCGCCGAATTCCTGGAAGC
>CAZARO010000136.1:0-9112 GCA_964487165.1 uncultured Solibacteraceae bacterium
CAATACTGGCCTTGATATCGGCTGTGGGAGCGGGAAGTTTGTGGAACCGCGCGGCCATTTCGGAAGTTGGGTAGGCCAAGCCGGGCCGGTTCATCACCGACCAAACGTGCTCGGCAAAGCGCGCCGTGATGTCTTCCTTTGCTGCCAAAGTTGCCAGCGTGGCATTGGGCTGGCCTAAGGCTGCGCGATGCTGATACTCCCAATCGACAAACAGAACCTTGGTGTATTTTTCGAGGCCGAAGGAGAATCCGCCCTCGCCGGAAACGGTGCGGAACCCGAATTTGGTGTCGATATCCTTAATGCGGTTGATGCCCGACATTTCGAAGCCGGTCTTGCCCGGATCGATGTAGAACTGCAACGGGCCGGCGCCCACCACGGCGTGATCGGCGATGATCTTGGCGGCTTCCAGGTAGCGCTCCAGGTTGGCGTCCTGCATGAACTGGACGTCGCCAAAATTGGTAAAGCCTTCTCCGCCCACGGAGTCGCTGGAGGCGTCGATGCCGAGGTCCAGGTCGAGACCGGTAAGGTCGTGCACGGTGTAGGCGTACTCGCCGCTGGTGAGACGGCGGACGGTGACGCGTCCGGGGTCGCCGGCGTGGGCCTTGACGTAGCCGTCCAGCCTGGAATGGATCCAGGCGACGGCTTGGTGGCGCTGGTCGTCGGGCGGTTGCGGCATGTCCTTGGGGGGCATGCGGTTCTGTTCCAGGGCCGCAATGACGCGCTGCCACACCTGGTAGGTGTCGGCCACGGAGGGGTTGGAAGCGATCTTTTCGAGGCTGACTCCGGCGGTGGCGAGGCCATTGCCGTGGCAGTCGAAGCAATACTCGCGGAAGAGGGGCGGCGCACTCGCGGGGGGTAGGTCTGCGCCGCGCATGCCATCGCCGGCGACCAGGGCCAGCGTAGCGCAGGTACCGACCACGGGCAAAAGCTTGCTCAGGCGCATCTTGGGACCTGAATATCGGGCCATCGGGGCCTTTTGAACTCCTGTTGAGATATTCTACAACACGGGAAGTGCGGGTGCGAGGCCAATGGCCAATTTCCGGGCAGGAACCCACTAACTCTCACGACAGCGCATCCAATTAAATGCGGCGGCGGATGCTCGGTGAACGAGCTGCGCAATCTGGTACGTGCGTCGTCGACAGCGTCCCCAAAAACACGGCGAATTGCGGCAAGACAATTTAGCCGCCGATTAACGCCGATAAGACAAGATTATCTGCGTCGATCTGTGTTCATCGGCGGCTAAAGATCTTCTTCTTCCTCCGGCGGCTCGAAGCCATCCAGCAGGTCGGGGTTTTTCGCAAAGCGCTTCAGCACCTTGAGGATCTCGCCGCTGCGGAAGCCGGCGCGCGTCAGCCGGCGATAGGCCGCGCCCAGATCTTTCCGGTCGGCGAAGAGGCCTTCGCGCTCGGCGGTCCGATATTTGTGGCGGATCCATTCTTCGATCAGCGCTTCTTCGTCCACGTCGCGGTAGACTTTTTCCACTGTGCGCTCGGCCAGGGCCGGCGCCACGCGGTGTTGTCGCAGATCGCGAATTACGCGCGTGCGGCCGAATTTTTCGCCCGAGAGGCGGGACGCGGCGTAGCTTTCGGCGTAGCGCTTGTCATCCAGGTAGCCGCTCTGTTTGAGGCGGGAGAGAACGCCGTCCACGTCTTCTTCGCGCTCGGCGCGGCGGCGCAGCTTTTCGCGTAGTTCGCCGGTGGAATAAGCACGTCCCGTCAGAAGTTTAAGTGCGTACTCCCACAGTGACGCGGCGTCCAGGCGGCGCGGTCGACGTTCTGCCATACTCATGGGGAGTATACTGGAAAATAGTCGTACGGGTTGTACCTTTGATTTTTCGAGTCATCCCAATTGGAGGCAGCATATGGATAAAAACGGACTTTCCAGCTTCTTGCTCGGACTCGGCGTGGGCGTAGGCATCGGCATGCTTTTCGCACCCAAATCCGGCCAGGAAACCCGCGATCTGATCAAGAACAAAGCCGGCGAAGGCACCGACTACCTGAAACAGCGCGGCGCGGACATCAAACAGACCGCGACTGAATGGGTCGACAAAGGCAAAGAGGCTATCGGCCGCCAGAAGGACAACATCGCGGATGCCGTGGAAGCCGGACGGCAGGCGTATCGCGATACCGTCAACGCGCCGCAATCCTAAGAGCCAACCGGCATGCCTGAAGATATCTTTCGGCTGGTAATTACGGCCGCCGTGCTGCTGGCCTGCATCGCTTTCGTGGTGCAGGCCGCGGTGGCCATTGCCTTTTATAGAAGCGTGCGAAAGATACAGCAGAAAGTGGACAGCCTGAGCGCCACGGTTGAGCCGCTGATGGGAAAGATCGAGCCGGTGATCGAGAAAGTGGGACCCATGATCGACAAGGCCGTGCCGGTGATGGAACGGCTGGGCCCGATGATGGATGGCGCCACCGCGACCATGGAGCGCATGAAGCCGGTGATCGACCGGACGTCGCAGGTGATCGGCAGCATTGGCGTAGCGGTGCAGCAGGCGGGACCGGCCATCGAAAACGCCCGCCAGGTGTTGGCCAGTGCCAATCAGGTAATTGTGGATGCCCGCCCGCGCATTGCCGAGTTCACGGGCGAAGCGGTGGCTGCGGCACACTCCGGCCGCGAGCAAGTGGAGCGGATCGGCGAGCTCCTGCACGACGCCAGCGACCGCGCCCGCGCGCGTCTGGATCAGGTGGACGCGTCAGTGGAACACACCGTGGAGCAGGTAGGGCAGGTGGGCGACGCCATGAAGCGCGCCGTCATGCGGCCGGTGCGGGAGGCCAACGGACTGGCGGCCGGCATTTCCGCCGCAGTCTCCACGCTGGTGCGTCCACGCAAGGCTTCTCCGGACTCGGTCACGCAAGACGAAGAGATGTTTATCTAAGCGATCGACCTTTGAGAAACTAAGTGGGGCAGGTTGGCAACCTGCTGCGGGTTGGCAACCCGCTGGCCGAGTGCCACTCGGCCGCAGGATACCATCCTGTCGGGGCATGGCCCGGTACGGACCACCTAAAGGTCATGAAAACCATGGTGGGGCAGGCAATCGTGCCTGCAGGCCGGCTTTCCAGCCGGCCCGGCCGCCTGAAAGGCGGCCTGCAGCCAGGATTGGCTGCCCCACAGAGCACCCACAGCAGGTTTTCGACCGTGTCCTACTGAGTAATCAGCCGTATCTTCTGCGGCGGTGCCGCTTCCAGCAATTGGCGAATGGATTTCTTCAACAGCGGATGGCGCAGGCCGGGTGCCAGGTCGGCCAGCGGCGCCAGGACGAAACGGCGCTCGTGCATGCGCGGATGGGGAATTTCCAGCCGTGGCGTGCGCATCACGGCATCGCCGTACAGCAAAATATCGATATCGATGGTGCGCGGGCCGTTGGGCAAGGTGCGCATGCGTCCCAGCGCGCGCTCGATCTTCCCCGTGCGGGTGAGCAGTTGCATGGGGAAGAGCGCGGTCTCCGCTTCCACCACCATATTCAGGAACCAGCGCTGCGCGGAGTAACCTACCGGCTCGGTCTCATAAATCGGCGATTCGCGAAGCACCGCGATACCGGCGGCCGAGAGGCTTTGTATGGCCGCGCGCAAGTTAGTCTCGCGCTCGCCGATGTTAGACCCGAGCGCTAAGTAGACGGTCTTCACTTAGAAGAGTCCCGGCTGCTCATTGACTCCCGGCTTGCGCTTCACCTGGAAATAATCGAACGCCAGTCCCGTGGCCACGCGTCCGCGCGGTGTCCGATTGAGGAAGCCGAGTTGGATCAGATAGGGCTCGTACACTTCCTCGATGGTGTCCGGCTCCTCGGAAATCGACGCTGCGATGGTGTTCAGGCCCACCGGACCGCCGCGGTATTTTTCGAGCACGGTCAGCATGATCTTCTGGTCGATCTCATCCAGGCCGTAACGGTCCACGTCGAGCAGGTTGAGCGCGGTCTGCGCTACCGGCTGGGTGATGCGGCCATCGGCCCGCACCTGCGCGTAGTCGCGGACGCGGCGCAGCAGGCGGTTGGCGATACGCGGAGTTCCGCGGCAGCGGCGCGCCAGTTCCGCCGCGGCGCCCTCCTCAATCTCCACGTTCAGCAGACGCGCCGACCGGTTGACGATGATCTGCAATTCGTCCTCCCGGTAGGGCTCCAGGCGCAAGGGTAGGCCGAAGCGTCCGCGCAAGGGCGCGCTTACCAGGCCTTGCCGCGTGGTGGCGCCGACGGCGGTAAATTTCGGCATGGGCAGCGAGTGTGTGCGGGCGCCCGGTCCCACGCCCACCAGGATATCGACGCGAAAATCTTCCAGCGCCGAATAGAGCATCTCTTCCACGTCGGGCATCAGGCGGTGGATTTCGTCGATGAAGAAGACCTGGTGGAGGCGGATGTTGCTTAGGATGCCGGTGAGGTCGAGCTTTTTCTGCAGTACCGGCGCGGATGTGGTGGTGAACTGGACCTGCAATTCCTCGGCGATGATGGCCGCCAGCGTGGTCTTGCCGAGGCCCGGCGGACCGTAGAGCAGCACGTGGTCCATGGCCTCGCCGCGCTGTTTGGCGGCTTCAATGGCGATGGAGAGATTCTCTTTGAGCTTGCTTTGACCGGTGAAATCGGCCAGGCGCCGCGGACGAAGCCCGACTTCGTACTGCGCGTCTTCAGGTTGCAGTTGGCTGGAGATCAGGGGCCGGTCGGGCATCTGTTACCAGCTTAACGTACCATCTCGAGCGCCCGGCGGAAGAGCGGCTCGAACTCCGTCAGGCCGCCGCCGGTTTTGGCTTTGCGCACCGCGGTTTCGGCGCTGGGACGTGCGCAGCCCAGGTTCAGCAGCGCCGATAGAACGTCCTGTTCCACGGGCGAAAAGGTGTCGGCGGCGGGGGTGGAATCGGGTTCGGAGCCGGTGACGGCGGGCAGCTTATCGCGCAACTCCAGCACCATGCGCTCGGCGGTCTTCTTGCCGATGCCGGGAATGCGCACCAGGCGGTCCAATTCGCCGCGCCGGATGTAGTTGATAAGATCGGGGGCAGCTAGCCCGGAAAGAATTTTCACCCCGAGCGTGGGGCCGATTCCGCTCACGCCGAGGAGCTTCTCGAAAAGCGCCTTTTCGTCTTGCGTGAGGAAGCCGTACAGAGCGAAAGTATCTTCGCGGACGTGGGTGTGAATCCGCAAACGGACTTCAGCACCCACGTCCGGCAATTTGGTAAAAGTAGAAACCGGGATATTGACGTCGTAGCCGACACCGGCAGTTTCAACGATAGCCTGGTTCGGATGCTTCTCCAGCAGAACCCCGCACAGATGAGCAATCATCAGTTCGTATTGTAACGGGGCTGGAAAAGCGCGGCGCGGATAGAATTACTCGCCGAATTGGAGCTCTTCCGTGGTCCCGCTCAGATCGATGGACTGGATCACGTTGACCTCGCCCTGTTTTTCGGACTTCACAGAGGTTTCGTCATACTTGGTGGTTCCGTTCGTAACCTTTACGGGAATGGTGAATTTCTTTCCGGAGTCCGAGGTTAACAGGGCCTGATTGTTGTTGACCTTCACGCTGTAACTGCCGGCCGGCAACATCACGCTCCCCGCTTTGGTATTGGAATCGACAACAATATCCCAACTCTTGGCGCTTCCAATGGCGACGAGCGAGAGCAACAGGGCTCCAGTGGCGAGAAAAGATTTAGCTTTCATGGGTAAGTGAATTCTCCTACTCGTAAAGACGAGAAAAATGCGCCAAGGTTACGTGGCCCTTTGGGCTACTTGCTCGATTACAATTCATTACAATAGTGTTTTGGCCAGGCGACGATTCTTCGTGGACCACATTCGCGGCGGTAGCGCCGAACTTCTCGGCGACGATGCCCGTCACCTTACGCGCGTCCTGCGCGTGGAACCCGGTCAACAGTTCGAAATCTCCGATAATCGCGCGGCGTGGCTCGCGGAGGTGACGGAGGCGCGTGGCGAGCGCGTGGTCTTCCGCCTGATCCAGCCGGTGGAATCGCCCGCCCCTCCGGTGCGCCTCACCCTGATCGCGGCCATTGTTAAATTCGACCGCTTCGAGTGGATCGTCGAGAAGGCTACCGAACTCGGAGTGGAGCGCATCCTGCCCATGGAGGCCGCGCGCACCGAAAAGGGCCTCTTCGAAGCTGCGCGCAAGCGTGCGGAGCGCTGGCGGCGGATCGCGCGCGAAAGCAGCCAGCAGGCGCGCCGCTCAAGCATCCCCGAGATTCTGCCGGCGGCGCCGTTCGAAGCTTGTCTGGCGGAGGCGGCCGAGTATCGTTATTTTATGGAAGAATCCGCCGCGCCGCCTTTTGTGAGTGTGCTGCCAGCGCGTAGGGCGGCCGCGGACCGGCTGGCGGTGATGCTCGGGCCCGCAGGTGGTTGGACGGATGGCGAGCGGCGCCTGGCGGCCGGCGCCGGCTGGGTTCCGGCATCCCTGGGGCCGCTGGTGTTACGTGCGGAAACCGCCGCGGCGGCGGCACTGGCGGTGGTGGGCAACCTGTGGATGGCGGGGAATGTCACTACAATAAAGGATTGAAAGCAGGGGCCTGGGCTTGATTCAGTCGTTCGATGTCTTCATACTCCTCATCTTTGTTCCGGTACAGTGGCGCATCACGCTGCTCTGGCTGCGCGCCGCCCGCCGCCGCGCCGGTTCATGGGCTATCGCCCTGCGCCGCGCCATATTCCTGCTGGACGCGCTGCTCGCCATCGGCTGGCTGCTCGATCTCATTCCGGCGTTGGGCGGCCCGGTGGTTCTCGGCCGCCCGTCGCTGGTGTTGCGCACGCTCACTCTGGCGTGGGGCTTCGCCGCCACCGCGGCCCTGGCGCTGCGGGCCGTACTTCACTCTCTGCAAAAGATGGCCGGCGCGGAGTTCCATCCCGGCCGCCGGCGCGTGATCCAGGCGGCCGGCAACCTGGCGCTGGCCACGCCCTTCGCGGCGCTGGCTTACGGAGCGTTGATTGGGCGCCTGGATTTCCGCGTGCGCGAGGTGGACGTGCCGATACCGGGATTGCCGGACGATCTCGACGGCATGCGCGTGCTGCATCTCAGCGACATCCACTTGAGCCCTTTCTTGAGCGAGGCCGAACTGGCGCGCGTGATCGACGCCGCCAACGGATTGCGCCCCCATCTGGTGGCCGTCACGGGCGACCTGATCTCTCACCACGGCGACCCGATCGACGCCTGCATCGCGCAACTGGCGCGCCTGAAGGCCGACGCCGGCATCGTCGCCTGTATGGGAAATCACGAACATTTCGCGCAGATAGAGGATTACACCGCCGCCCGGGCGGCGCGCGTGGACATTCGCTTTTTGCGCGGCGAATCGCACCCGCTCCGCTTCGGTAACGCGACCCTGAACGTGGCCGGCGTGGATTATCAGCCGCTGAATAACAAAAGCGGCTACCTGCGCGGCGCCGGTCGCCTGGTGGTGCCGGGCGAAACCAACATCCTGCTCTCCCACAATCCCGACGTCTTCCCGGTGGCCGCACGGCAGGGCTATAATCTCATGCTGTCAGGACATACTCATGGCGGACAGGTATCGGTGGAAATTCTCGACCAGGCAATCAATCCGGCTCGTTTCTTCACGCACTTTGTTTACGGACTCTACCGGCAGGGCTCGGCGGCGGCTTACGTGACCCGCGGCATCGGCACCATCGGCATTCCGGCGCGTATCGGCGCACCTCCCGAAATCTCCCTCCTGCGATTACGAAAGGTATAATCTCCTCCCCGTGCGCTATCTTATCCTCAGTGACCTGCATGCCAATTGGGAAGCCCTCCAGGCGGTGACCCGCGACACCGAAGGCAAGTACGACAAGGCCATCTGCTGCGGCGACCTGGTGGGTTACGCCGCCGATCCGAACCTGGTGGTGGATTGGGTCCGGGACCATTGCGCCGTGGTGGTGCGCGGCAATCACGACCGCGCCTGCACCGGCCTCGACGACCTGCAGTGGTTCAACCCGGTGGCGCGGCAGGCCGCTCTGTGGACCCTCGAAAACCTCACCCGGGCGAATATCGACTATACCGCCCTGCTGGCTAAAGGCCCCGTTCTGCTGGACGATTTCGAAGTGGTGCACGGCTCTCCCTACGACGAAGATGAGTACGTGCTGGCGGCCGGCGAGGCCGGACAGGCTTTCGGTTACCTGGAATGCCGTTTGGCATTTTTCGGACACACCCACGTGCAGGGAGGGTTCGTCTGGAATCATTCGCGGGTGGAAACCATCGGGCGCGTTTCGGCGCGCAGCGGCAGCGAAAGCCTCGATATCGACCCCGATTGCGCCTATTTGATCAATCCCGGATCAGTGGGCCAACCGCGCGATGGCGATCCGCGCGCCGCTTATGTGGTGTACGATTCCGATGTACACGCGGTGACGTACCACCGCATTTCGTACGACGTGGAGACCGCGCAGAAGAAGATTCGCGATGCCGGGCTGCCGCCGATTCTGGCGGACCGGCTGATGGTGGGGCGCTGAGAAAACAAGCTGTCTGGCCCGAAGCGGCCGCCAGAGGAAGCCTTGCCTGTTGCGCGCGACAAAGTCGGGGATCAAACGGAAAGCCGACATTGTATCGATGGTTCTGAAAAGCGCAGGCCCGGTTCGCTGCACGTTCTGCGCTACGAACCCAAAATCTCCAGCGCCTTCAGAATCAGGGGATCGCGCTGCAGCTCCACTTGATCGCCGCGCTCCACTCCGAAAGCCTGGTTGAAGATTTCGGTTTGGATGCGGTTGCGCAGGTATGCGCCCTGGCTGGCCAATTCGGCAGGCCCCGGCTGTATGCCGAGCGTGGCGGCGTAGGCCACGAATTCGTCGATCAACGATGGCGACACTTCGAAATCCTGGTCGACCTTATGGCTGCGCAGGTACTGGGTAGCGAAACTGGTGAATGACTCGCTGGCCAGCAAGGCAACCTGCAGGCGGCTCAGGGGCTCCGGTGTGACCGTGAAGTCGGGGCGAATCCCGCCTCCGCCGGTGACCGCGCGCCCCTTGTCGGTGTGGAAATCCGACTTCGCGTTGGGGTGCGCCGTAGTGGCGGCGAGCTCGAAGCGCTGCGCGTCGAGCGGTTTCTGGATGGAGCGGCCGCTGGGGGTGTAGTAGAGCGCCGTGGTGAGCGCCAGTCCCGTGTTTTCGCTCAGCGGGAAAACGCTCTGCACCAGTCCCTTGCCGAAGCTGGCC
>CAZARO010000137.1:0-774 GCA_964487165.1 uncultured Solibacteraceae bacterium
AACAGCGCGGCGTTGACGATCGCGAACGCCAATATGGCCCTGCGCGCGAGCTCAATTCCCCACATACCGCGCATACAGGCTCCGCGCCACCCCTTCGTCGCTGGTCCCTTTCACGATCGCGCGGCCATCGGGAAATACCGTCATCTCGTACGGCGCGATGAGGAACCGCAAGGCGAACTCATTGGCGCGCACTTCGCCCAGGGGTGCGAGGCGTGTCTTCAGCTCCGCCAGGTCAATGGGGCGCTCGCGCTCGTGGACCTGCACGGCATTGCGGCCGCACAGCGTCACCGGCGGTCTCCGGCGCTCCTCCAGGTAGCGGAATTCCCGCCGCCCGCAGGTGGGACATTCGGGATCGCGGGCGGGTGCGTCGATCTGCCGTATGCCGCCGTACCAAACGTCGATGGTGGTGATTCGCGGCAGCACCTGTGAGGCACAGCCACAGAGGATTTTCAGCGCATCGGCCACCTGCAGCGAGGCCACGGCGGAGATGATGGCGTTCACCACTCCGGCCGTCTCGCAAGTGGGCTGGACGCCCTCCGGCGGGTCGGGATAGACGCAGCGCAGGCACGCCGTGCGGTCCGGAATTACCGGCATGGCGAGGCCGTAACTGCCCACCGCCGCGCCGTAGATCCACGGAATTCCGCGGCTCACGGCGAAATCGTTCACCAGGTAGCGCGCCTCGAAATTATCGGTGCCGTCGAGGATGGCGCCGGCGCCGCCCAGTAGCTCTTCGGCGTTGGCGGCCGTCAGGTCGGCCACGATGCCGCGCACTTC
>CAZARO010000137.1:784-9104 GCA_964487165.1 uncultured Solibacteraceae bacterium
CCACGGCGGAATTGATGTGCGCGATGCGGCGCGCGGCCGCCGCGGCTTTAGGCAGCGACTCGGCGGCGTCGCTCTCTTCGAAGAGCCACTGGCGATGGAGGTTGGAGGGCTCGACATAATCCCGGTCGATGACGGTCAATCGGCCCACCCCCGCGCGCGCCAGGGCGGCGGCATGAAAGCTGCCCAGCGCGCCGCAGCCTACGATTACCGCATGCGACCCGAGGAGCGCTTCCTGGCCTTTTTCGCCTATGCCCGGAAACAGAATTTGCCGCGAATAACGCTGGCGCTGGGCCGCGTTCATGTCCCCGATGGTAACAGAATTGCTTTGAATCGCTTACGTTATCATGAGGATGGTGCGCCTGACGCTCGCCCCCTATGTTTGCGCGATTCTGTCGCTGGCGGTCCCTGCCGCGCCGCTTCTGGCGCAAGCCCAGCAGTACGAGGGCAAGCAGATACTCACCATTCAATTCGACCCCAAAGAGCAGCCGCTCGACCCCTCCGAACTGCACGACATCCTCCCGTTGAAGCTGGACCAGCCGCTCCGCATGGCCGACGTGCGCGCGAGCATCGAGCGCCTTTTCGCCACCGGCCGCTATGCCGATATCCAGGTGGATGCCGAGCCCTATAACAACGGCACGAGGGACGGCGTGGTGGTGCGCTTCGTTACCCGAAACAGCTGGTTCATCGGAGCGGTCACGGCCACCGGCCGCATCTCCAGCCCGCCGCGCGGCGGCCAATTGGAGAACGCTTCCGGACTCGACCTGGGGCAGCCGTTCACCGAAGTCAAGATGCAGGAAGCGGCCGCCGCCCAGAAGCGGTTGATGGAGACCAACGGCCTGTTTCTGAGCCAGATTACGCCGTCTCTTACTTACGACAACAACTATCAGCAGATCAATATCAAGTTCGATGTAACCAGCGGTCTCCGCGCCCGCTTCACCACCCCGGTGCTCCTGGGCGACGTGAAACTCGACCCTCCGCTCATCCTGAAAGCCACCAAATTCCGGCGCTGGATTCTGAACAGCTGGAAGCCCATGACGCAGCCGCGAGTCAGCCAGGCACTGGAAGGCGTGCGCGCCCTCTACCAGCGCCAAAACCGCCTGGAAGCGCGCGTTTCGCTGGAATCCATGAAGTACGATCCGGAAACCAACACGGCCCTGCCCGCGCTACGAATCGACGCCGGGCCGCGCATTATGGTGAACACCATCGGCGCGAAAATCTCCAAAGGGCAACTGCAGCACTACGTCCCCATTTTCGAGGAACACTCGGTAGACGATGACTTGCTGCTGGAGGGCCAGCACAATCTGCGCGATTATCTGCAGTCCCAAGGCTATTTCGAGGCCGAAGTGGCGTTCAAACCGCAGCGCGTGGAAAATGACCAGGCCACCATCGACTACATTGTCAACACCGGGCCGCGGCATAAACTGGCGGCCATCCAGATCAGCGGCAATAAATATTTCAGCACGGAGGCTATTCGCGAGCGCATGTATCTGCATACGGCTTCGTTCCTGCAGTTCCCCCACGGACGCTACAGCGAAAGCCTGGCGCGCCGCGATCGCGATGCCATCGGGAACCTGTACCAGTCGAACGGCTTTCTCGCCGTGAAGGTCAACTCCCGGACGCAGAACGATTATCGCGGCAAGCCCGGAGAACTGGCCGTCTTCCTGGAGATTCAGGAAGGCCCGCAATCTTTCGTGAGCAGCTTGCAGGTGGATGGCCTCGAGCATCTGGACCGGTCGCAGGTACTCGGCTTGCTCAGTTCCATCAAGGGTCAGCCCTTCAGCGAATACAGCGTCGCGGTGGATCGCGACACTATCCTGGCGCAATATTTCGACAAAGGATTCTCGGACGCCACCTTCGAATGGAGTTCCCAGCCGGCGGCGGAGCCCAACCGCGTGGACCTGCGTTACATCATCCACGAAGGGCAACAGAAGTTCGTCCGGCAGGTGCTCATCAGCACCCTCAAAAACACCCGCCCGGAACTGGTCAACCGCAAGCTCACGCTCAATCCCGGCGATCCTCTATCGCCCACCGCAGTCACCGATACCCAGCGGAAGCTCTACAACCTGGGCGTCTTCGCGCGCGTAGATCAGGCCATTCAGGATCCCGATGGAGACACCGCCGACAAGTACGTGCTCTACCAGTTGGATGAAGCGCGGCTTTACTCGCTGGCATTGGGCGTGGGCGCGGAACTGGGGCGCATCGGCGGATGTAACGATTGCCTGGACGCGCCCGCGGGAGCTTCCGGGTTTTACCCGCGCGTCTCCATGGACCTTTCGCGAAACAACCTCTGGGGCATGGCGCACAGCATCAGCCTGCGTACCCAAGCCTCCACCCTGGAACAGCGCGCCCTGCTCAATTACTCCTGGCCGCACTTCCAGGACAACGACAAGTTAGGCCTTTCCTTCACCGGGCTTTTCGACAACTCCAAAGACATTCGCACTTACAATTACAACCGCCTGGAAGGCGCCATCCAACTCTCCCAGCGCCTCACCCGCGCCACCACGCTGCTTTATCGGATAGCCTACCGTCGCGTGAAAGTCGGCGATTTGAAAGTGACGCCTTTCCTCATCTCGCAGCTCTCCCAGCCCGACCATGTGGGCATTGCATCCATCAACCTGGTGCAGGACCGGCGCGACGATCCGACGGATCCTCACCGGGGCGTCTACAACACCATCGATTTCGGCGTGGCCGAACACATCTTCGGGTCGCAGCGCGATTTCACCAGGCTGTTGATCCGCAATGCCAGCTACTATCCCATCGGCAAGCGCGTGGTGCTGGCGCGCAGCACCGAAATCGGCAATGTTTCCGTTTTCCATTATTTCGGCGATCCGGCCGACGCCATCCCGCTGGCCGAGCGATTCTTCGGCGGCGGAGACTCGCACCGCGGCTTTCCGGAGTATCAGGCCGGGCCGCGCGACGACCTCACCGGTTTTCCGCTGGGCGGCGACGCTTTGTTTTTCAACCAGACCGAACTGCGCTTTCCGCTGATCGGCGACAGCGTGGGCGGCGTCCTGTTCCACGACATGGGCAATATTTATTCCAGCTTCGATCACTTTTCCTTCCGCGTAAGGCAGGACAATCTGCAGGACTTCAATTTCATGGAGCACGCGGTGGGATTCGGAATCCGCTACCGCACGCCCGTGGGGCCGTTGCGAGTCGACCTGGCATACAGCATCAATCCGCCCTACTTCAACGGCTTTAACGGGACGCTGCAGGAATTGCTGAATGCCGGCGTCACCCCGTGTCCCGCGCCCGCCGGCGCGCCGTACCAATGCAACGTGCAGAACGTCAGCCATTTTCAATATTTCTTTTCGATCGGACAGACGTTTTGAAGACGGGGATCAAACTCGGGAACGTCGGAAGTGGGGCAGGATGGCATCCTGCGGCGGGTTGGCAACCCGCCTGGTCGGCACCATTGATACATCGGCGGGCCGAGTACCACTCGGCCGCAGGATGCCATCCTGCCCCACTTCCGACACAGCTCAGCTCTCAGCTTTTGCCTGTTAGCATTTGCCTGTTAGCTTCATTCCTCCTCCACGCCGAGATCATCGACCGCATCGCCGTCTCCGTGGGCAACCAGGCCATCACCAGCAGCGACATCGAGCGCGAAACGCGCATCGCGGCGTTTCTGAATCGCACCGCGCCCGATTTCAGTCCCGCCGCCCGCCGCGCCACCGCCGACCGCATGGTGGAGCAGCGCCTGATTCTGCGCGAATTGGAGAACAGCCGCTATCCTGCGCCGGCAGCGGCGGAAATCGATCCGATCCTCGAGAAGTTCAAGAAGGACAACTTCGCGAGCGACGAGGACTACCGCCGCGCGCTGGCCGATAGCGGCATCGCCGAACAACAGGTCCGCGACGAATTGCTGTGGCAACGGCGCCTGCTGCTGTTCCTCAACGTCCGCTTCCGCCCCTCCGCGCAGGTGAGCGAACAGGACATTGCGGACTACTTCAGCAAGGTGGTGGAACCGGCCGCGCGCGCCGCTCATCCCGGCCAGCCGGTGACCCTCGAAGAGTACCGCGATCAGATCGAAGAGAAGCTCACCGGGGAACAGGTCGACAAGCAAATGAGCGCCTGGCTGGCGAACCAGCGGAGCCGTTCGGAAGTGGTGTTCCATCCGGAGGCATTCCAATGAGCCGCGGGCGCAAATGGACGGCCTGGATCCTGGGCAGTATCGCGGTCGCCCTGCTGGCATTCGCGGCCACGGTGGTGTTCGTGGTCCGCAGCCAGTGGTTCTATGATCGCGTGCGCCGATCCATTGTGCAGACCGTGGAAACAGCGACGGGCGGGCGCGTGGAGATCGCTTCCTTCCGGTTCGACTGGCACCGGCTGCGCGCCGAAGTCCGCGGCTTTGTGCTCCACGGGACCGAGCCCGCGGACAAGCCTCCGCTACTGCGCGCCGAATCGGCGGCCGTGGGACTCAAGCTCGTCTCCATTCTCGAACGCCACGTGGATATCCAGTATCTCGACGTGATCGCGCCCGAGCTCTACCTCATCGTGGGCCCCGACGGCCGCACCAACGTACCCGAGCCGAAGATCGCCCCAAAAACCGGCAAGCCGGCCGTCCAGACCATTCTCGATCTCGCTATTGGCCGCTTCTCCCTGGAGCGCGGCCAGTTCGAAGTGGCATCCCGCGGAAAGTCTCCGTTTTCCGCCCGCGGCAATCATCTGACGGCGCGATTCCTCTACGACCGCGCCGGTCCACGCTATCGTGGCGACGTTTCCATTCAACCGCTGGATCTCGAAGCGGGCGGCTATCGGCCTATGCCGGTGGGAATTGCCACCCAATTGACCGTGGAGGCCAACCGCATCGCCGTGACCTCAGCGCGGGTGACCTCGGGCGCATCGCACGTGGCTCTTTCGGGCGCCATTGAGAATCTGGCCTCGCCCCACGCCCAATTCCAATTCGACGCCAGCGTCTCGGTTGAGGAGGCCACGCCGATTCTGCGCATCCCGGAGTTGCGTCGCGGCACCGTGGAACTGCGCGGCAACGCCACCTGGCGTACTGCGTCCGACTTCTCCGTGGCTGGCGCGCTGCATGGCACCGGTCTCGCCTACCGGGATCCGTCCGTCCGGTTCGAAGGCTTTCGCGCCGATGGCGCCGTGACCGCCGGCCCGCGGGGACTGGATGCCACCGGGCTGCGGCTGGTCGGCAATTATGTCACCGACCTGGGGAGCGCTCCCGTGGACGCTCACATCGCCGCCGTGGCTCTCCGCGGCAAGAATCTGCAGCTACGCAGCATCGCCCTCTCGGTATTCGGCGGCACTTTTCAGGGCGATGGCAAGGTGCTCGATCTGGTGCGCTATTCCGCCAGCGGCACCATCGCCGGCATAGAGGCCCGCCCGGTAGTAGCCATGTACGTCCCCGACCATCTGCTGTGGAACAGCCTGGCATCCGGCTCCATAGGCGTCGAGGGATCGTTTGGAAACTCCAAGGTATTGCGCGCGACGGCCGCACTGACCGTTGTGCCCGCCAGCGATAGCGCGCCCGTGCACGGTACCATCGAGGCCACCTACCAGGCGAGTGACGAAACGCTTGACCTGGGCCAGTCCACCATCACGCTCCCTGCCTCGCAGGTCGATTTCTCCGGCGTCCTGGGCCGCCGCATGCGTGTGCATCTCAACACCCGCGATCTCGACGATCTGCTGCCGGCCATCGGAGAGCGCGCCGCCCACCTGCCCGCCAGACTCACCGGCACGGCCATTTTCGACGGCACCGTGAGCGGCACCATCGAGAATCCGCAGATCTCCGGCCACACCCACGTCACCGGCATCGTTTTCGAAGGAGAGAACTTCGATTCGCTGGAGGGCGACGCCGATGTTTCGCCCGCCGGCGTCCGCATGCGCAATGGCGCGGTGGCGCAGGGCCGGATGCGCGCGCAGTTCCAGATCGCGGTCGGCATGGAAGCCTGGAAGTGGGACGGCGCCAGCCCATTTTCCGCCAGCGGCACTATACACGGCGGCACCGTGGATGGGCTGGTCACTTTGCTGGAATTGAAAAATATTCCGGTGACGGGCAGCGCCGCCGGCAGCGCGCAAATCTCGGGCACTCTCGGCGATCCGCACGTGGCCGCCGACTTCCAGTTGACGCAAGGCGCGCTCTACGACGAGCCTTTCGACCGCTTCACCGGCCACTTGAATTACAATCCCAGACTCATCGAACTGACCGGCGGGCAATTAAACGCCGGCAACGGCCAGGCCAGCGTCAGCGCCGCCTACCATCATGCCGAAGGCCAGTTCGATACCGGCCATCTGCAACTGCGGGTGGCCACCAACGCACGGCCGCTGGAGCAGGTCCGCGCCATCCGCACCGAATACCCCGATCTCAAGGGCACCGTGCAGGTGACCGCCGATGGCGAGTTGGATATCTCGCCGGCACGCGCCGGCAGCGATATTCCGCAGTTCCGCGTCACGGCTGTGAACGCGGATATCACTGGCCGCGGCCTGCATTTTTCCAACCAGGCGTTGGGCGAGACGCATCTCACGGCATCCTCGCAAGGCAATATGGTGCGCGCGCATCTGGAATCCACCGCCGCCAGTTCCAAACTGAACGGCGATGGCGAATGGCGCCTGGAAGGCGACTATCCCGGAACCGCCACCATGACCTTCGCCAAGCTCGACCTGGTGAGGCTGCGCGGCTGGCTGGAGCCCGAGACGGCGGCGACGCCCAGCCCATTCGTAGGGTCGGCCGAGGGCCAACTGCGCATCGATGGGCCCCTCGCGAAGCCCGAGGCGCTCAAGGCGGAGCTCCGCATTCCCCAGTTCGAACTTGGCCCCGCGCCCGATACCGGTGTTCCTGCCAGCCGGCTGATGCTGCACAACGCGGCCCCCATCGTGGCCACCATGGAGAACCGCGTCATCACCGTGGAGAGCGCGCACCTGGTGGGCGAGGCTACCGATTTCTCCCTTACCGGCAAGATCTCGCTGCTACAGAGGAGCCCGCTCGACTTGCACGGCACCGGCCGCGTGGATCTCGCCCTGGTACACGACTTCAATCGCGATTTCACCTCCAACGGCTCGGTCACCGTGGATGTGTCGGTGCGCGGTCCGCTGGACGCCCCGCAGATCAACGGCCGCACGGAATTTCAGAAGGCGTCCTTCAATATCGAAGGCG
Source organism: uncultured Solibacteraceae bacterium (assembly GCA_964487165.1). Classification (GTDB taxonomy): domain Bacteria; phylum Acidobacteriota; class Terriglobia; order Bryobacterales; family Bryobacteraceae; genus PALSA-129. Next base: position 7,899 of record CAZARO010000137.1, read on the forward strand.
TTCCCAACGGCATCTCCAACGCCAACGGAGTCCTGGTGTTTACCGGCGACTATACCAACGGCACCCGGGCCACCATCCAGAACTTCACGGGGGAAACCGGCGGCGGCCAGATCGAACTTACCGGGTTCGCGGGCTACAACGGAGGGCAGACCATCTTCCGCGTGCATGCCCGCGCCACGCAAGTTCGCATCCGCTATCCCGAAGGCGTCAGTACGGTGGCCAACGCCAACCTGAATCTTACCGGCACGGGGGACCGCAGTAACCTGGAGGGGAGCATCACCATCGTGCGTACGGGATTTAATCCGCAGTCGGATTTCAGCTCGCTGGTGGGCAAGTCCGCCGAGCCCGTGGAGACTCCCGCCGCACGCACGGGCCTGTTAGGCGGCCTGAACTTCGACATTCAGATCAATACCGCGCCCGATGTGCAGTTCCAGAGCGCGCTCACGCAGGATGTGCAGATGGAGGCTAATCTGCACCTGCGCGGCACGTTCAGCAATCCCGCCGTACTGGGCCGGGTAAGTATCACGCAAGGCCGGGTAATCTTCTTCGGAACCAAGTACACCGTCAATCAAGGCACGGTGCAGTTCTTTAACCCGGTACGGATCGATCCCATCTTAGACGTCGATCTGGAGACTAAGGTGAACGGCATCGACGTGACGCTGAACATATCGGGCCCGATTACTAAGCTCAATATGACGCCGCGGTCCGACCCGCCGCTGCAGTTCAACGAAATCGTCGCGCTGCTGGCGACCGGCCGCAGTCCCACGTCCGACCCCACGCGGTTGGCGCAGGAGAGCACCTCGCCGCAATCGTGGCAGCAGATGGGCGCCTCGGCGCTACTCGGGCAGGCTCTGGCCAGCCCGGTTTCCGGACGCTTGCAGCGATTCTTCGGCGTGAGCCAGTTGCGCATCGATCCCTCGCTGCCGGGCGTGGAAAATAACCCGCAGGCGCGCCTGACGCTGGAGCAGCAGGTAACTCCGGACATTACCTTCACTTACATTACCGACGTGACCAGCAGCAATCCGCAAGTAATACGGGTGGAGTGGTCATTCGCTAAGCAGTGGTCGGCAGTGGCTCTGCGGGAAGATAACGGGCTGTTCGGGATAGATTTCTTCTTTAAAAAAAGATTTTAGGGCGCGGGCTTGGCCCGCGATGTCCCTGCGGGACATGGAAGTCAGGAGACAGGAGTCAGAAGACAGAATAAAA
>CAZARO010000138.1:0-9011 GCA_964487165.1 uncultured Solibacteraceae bacterium
TGATGCACGAATGGCGCATCGATTTCCTCCTGCTGATCCGTCACCGCCACGGCGAAGACACAGTCTGCTTTTTCGCGCTGCGCAGCCCGCACGGTTGGCGCGATCTGAAAGGCCAGAGCCTCGAGATCACGAAAGTGAGGAAAGGATGATTTCACCAAGACTTTTCTCCGACCACCTCAAAATCCTCAACGAACTGATGGCGACGGCCTCCGCGCCCGGCGCCTACTGTCTCGGGATGTTGACCGCCGCCGGCTACGAGCGCGGCTGGCTTCCGACGCGGATCGAAATGATGCAGTTGCTGCAATGCCAGTCCGTCGAAGAAGGGGGACAAGCTGTGTCGCGTGTGATCGCGATCCATCAAACACAAGAAAGAGAGAGGAACAGAAAGCAATGAAACGAAAATCGAACTACGTGCAGTGTTTCTACTGCGAAGATATGCTCAACCGGCCGCAAGGCCGCGCAGCCCACATACGGAAAGCGCATCCGGGTGCGCCGTACCAACCCACGCCGGAGCAGATCGCGAAGTACAAAAGACAATCGTCGAAGCCAGCCGCGCCGCCGGTCGAAGTATCAGCTTCGGCGCCGGCATCGATGTCTCCGCGGGACCATCTGGTGGCCGCCATCTCGGAGTTGAAAGAACACCTCGCAGCGACGCGGCAGCAGATACCCCTGTTGGAGGGACAACTGCAGACTCTCCGGACATCGCAGGATCGCCTCCAACAGGACTTGACAGCCCTCGAAGGTGCGTTGAGCGCAATAGATGGCACGAAGCAGATCGGGTTGCCCGTGGCGGTGCCGCCGGTTGACGACGTGCCCACTGCCGCATCGGAATCTGTTCCCAGGCCGGCAGCTCACCGGCGCTTGGCCGCCGGTGCGGCGCGCGCCTGAACTGATCGACCGATTCCGCCGCGAAGAGGTGGTCCCTATGAAATGGTTCGGCATCCATCGGGCTGATCCGGAGGAAGAGGTGGTCTCGACTCCGGTAGGAGAGCCGTGCGCCTACTGCGAGGAAGCTATCGAGATGGGCGACCGGGGAGTAACCGTTCCGCACATCGACGAGCGCGGCGTCGTGGAGAAGCCTTACCACTTTGAATGCCACATGCGGCTGGTGATCGGATCGGTGGGGCATCTCCAGGGGCGGTGCTCCTGCTACGGCGGCAACGAGGGCGACCCGCCAGGGATCACGCTGCGGCAGGCTGCTCGCGCGGCGTTCCATCTCTGGCAGGCGACCGCCCGGAGGCGCGATGGAACCAACAATTAGCGCCAACGATCTGAGTCCGGGCGACCGGGTCGTGCTGCGGATGCAGAAGTCGAAGTACGGGCCCGTCCCATTGGCCGCGACCTTCGAGCGGTTCCATGACGCGGAGTCGATCACGGCGAAGCTCGCGACGCCCGGCAACCTCGTCCTGCCGGGCAAGTGGGACGAGGCGATACGGTCCGGCTGCCGTCTGGCGGCGTTCCGCGTGGGCTTTTTCGTTGGCCTGTTCTCGGTCGACGGCGAGGGCAGGCTGTGGGACGAGGAGCACCGTGAAATTCGGATCGTCCGAAGGGAGGCGCACACATGAGCGCTAATACCGGGCTCCTGGTAGTCTGCCGCAGCTTGGCGGATTTCATCCTGACCGGCACCTCGACGGCTGGCCTCACGCTGCGTACCTGCGTTATTTGCGAAGAACCATTGGGCGTGTCAGCGAGGGGGCTGGAGCAGGCCAACCGTGGCGGTTTCGTGCTGTGCAATCCCTGCGGCGTATTGATGGTGGAACGTCTGAAATCCGCCGGCCGGGACGTCCTGGTGATTCAAAACGAAATGGCCAAGGCGCAGTTGGAGCGGCTGCGCGCCAAAGAAAGGGAGAAGTGATGGATGCAAGCGCAGAGTTAACAAGGCTACTCACGGACTCGGGAGCGGTTCTCGTCCGGCAGAAGAAGCACCGCGTCTACCGCCTGCCAAACGGCCACAACTTCATATCGCCTAAAACGCCTGGCGACTACCGAACGGCGGCCAATCAGTTAAGCAATCTCCGGCACGCACTGGCCCTCGAGCCGGCGCAGCCAAGCCACAAGGGCCAACAAGCCGCGCGGGGCGTGGATATCCGCGCGCAGGAGCACAAGGATATGCCAGCCACCCAAAACGCCACACAGGCGCCCCCGGCGCCAGCAATTGCCAATGTAGCGGAGGTTCCGAAGCTATCCCTCAAGGATCGCCTCGAAGCCGCCGTACGCGAGGAGGAAACTGCCCAGGAGAAGCTCCTGGCCGAGGCACAGGGCCACGAACGCCGGGCGCAAATGCTCAAAGCGTTGCTGCCGTTCGCCGACGAACCGGCAGCCGAGGCAGCCTTGCGAAGCATCCTGCCAGCCCCACCGGCACCGGCGCCTGGCCCAACAGCGAAACCGCCGGAACCGCCGCAGCAGATCGTCGAACGCGTTCAGGTCACGCGCCAGTTGGTCTTCGCGGCCACCCAGACGTTCGCCGAGAAGTTCACCGTCAACGACGTCATGAATCTGATGACCGGCGGCAGGCACATCGAGGGCCCAGAACGACTGCGCGTGCGCCAATCGATAGCGGCAGCGATGATGACGCTCCACGAACGCGGAGAGCTTCTCAAGGTGGTAGAGCACAATGGCCGGAGTCAGACCGTATGGCAAAAGGCAAAGCTGAACGGCAGCGCAAACCGGGCGCAGGCGTAACGACGGAACCGCAGCCGTTGCTGGTCGCGCTCTATGAGGCGCGGCCCAACAAGCTGTTCACCGAAGAGCAGCGAAGGACCGTCCGATTTCTCCGATATAACCAGTTGGTGGCGTGCTCGGAGTGCGGCCGGCGAAGCAAGACGCACTGGACGGTCCTGTTCTCGTTCGAGGCGCAGTCGTTGGGCTTCCTGGTTCCGAAACGGTCCGGCAAGGTGCACCGCCCGCTCGATCCGGTCTGCCGGTCGCATATCCTGGCGCCGGCTCCGTGGACGCCGCAGCCAGCACCGCGGAAACGCAAATCGAAGGAGGAGAAGCGGGAGGGCTAATGGGCGCGATTCTGTGCGAGGAGCATATCGACGAGCGGATGGCGGAACTCACGGCGGCGCTGGGACACGCCGGCGCACCCGATCCGGCCACACAGCGGCTTTGCGCGCGATGTGGGGCGGCGCGCGGACGCGGCCACAAGTGGTGCGAGGCCTGCCGGACAGATGGCCGGAGGGAATACAACCAGGACTATCACCGACGCCACTACCGCCGGAAGTCGCGCGCCCAGGTGAGCGCTGCCCGCCGCATCGCGGTGAGACAACGTTGGAGGCGCGATGCCTGAGTCGACCGAGTTCGTCAGCGCGGAGCGGTTCCGGATCAGTGGGCGCGGCTGGCAGTACCGGATTCCCTTCTCGCCCGTCGTCGACCCGAAACACGGCCGCATCATGGTCGGGGTCGAGCCCATGCTCCAGCAGGGAATAATCGGGGAGCTCCACGTCTGGTTCGACCACCACAACATTGAGAACCTCCAGAAGTCATTTTCCATCCCGACGCCGCAGGCCTGCATCGACACGGGCCTCGTGACGTACAACTTCCGGACGAGCGACGCGTCGTCGTTCTTCGGCGGCGTTTGGCGGGTGGCACCCTGCAAGGAGCACCTGGGCAGCCTGATCTTCTATTCGTACCCGCCAGACGACGCAAGCGCGGTGATCATCGACACGCTGACGAGCTCCATCTCGATCCACTACGAGATCCGCAACTCGCCGGAGGCACCTTCGCCGGGAGGGTACATGCAATGACGCCTTGCACTTATCCGGAGTTGTTCGAGGCGCTCGCGACCAGCGACATCCGGGGCGTCCTCGGCCAGTACTTCAGCGCGAATTCCTGCATCAACTCGACGCGCGTGCTGATCGAGGTATTCCGGAGGTGTGGTCTGGCCGCGCGGCCTTTCGCGGTGCGCGCCATGGTCTTCTCCAGGGCGTTCGCGGAACGCGCCGAAAGCGAAGGCCGGATTCCGCAGTCCGACGACGAACTGCATGCGTGGTGTGACCAGCCGGGCGTGTACTCGGTAGGCATCGGCTTCGGTGTCCCTAACATGCCGCCCGACCGATGGGCCGGCCACCTCGTGCTGCGCGCCGGCCTGCATTATCTCTTGGATGCAACCATAAGCCAGGCCAGCCGTCCGGCGCGCGGAATCCACATGCCTGATGTCGTTCTTCTCGACGACGTGCCTTTGGCGTTCTGGCGCGGAGAAGGCTTTGCGGTTTCCGGATCGCCGGACGGTTCTGTGATCCGGTATGAACCCGACATCGGCAATACCGGCTATCTCCAGTCGCCCGCCTGGGAGTTGAGGCCAGGAATCGAGGCCGCGGCGTACCGCGATATTCTCGCGCTACTCGCGACGGCCGGCGGGTTGCACTGGCGTCCGGACCCGGAGGCGGCATGAACGTAGAGCTGGCTTGGTCGATAGAGGTGGAGCGATGCAAACCATGACCCATCGCGAGTTGGTGAGTGGGCGGCTGGTGGAGTTGCGCCCACACCGCAACCAGCCATGGGAGCGTTGGCGGGTAGGACAACTGATGCCGCACGTAGCCGAGTTGGAACGCGACATGCCGGTCGAAGAAGCCGTTGCCTGCGTCGGGCGCACGGCGGTGCGCGACGCGATCCGCGCCGCCGGCAAAGATCCGTATACCGAGAAGGTGGTCACATTCCGCCTGCTGGCAGTGCGGCTGACCGATGGCCGCCTTACCGACGAGTCCGGCCACAACATCGAGATGCGGGAGGTAGCGTCGTGATGGACCAGCAGCAGGAAGAAGCGCTCCAGGAGCAGTTTGAGAAGGAACTGGTGGCATTGTGCACGGAGATGCCGTTCGTCGATCTCGTGATCAAGACGCCGGACGCGTGGGTGCTGCTGTCGTTTTTGCAATTGGCGCTGCGGCATCCGGAGGCAGCCAGGATGGCGTCGGCCAGGACTTGCGAGCGCATGGCGCGCAGGCTCCAGAAGCTGATAGCGGCCACGCCCGGAACTGCCATGCACCAGATGGCGGAGTTGGGTTGGAGGCACTGATGGATAAGTATTCGCGCCCGCTGAGCGACACCGCCCGCATGGCGCTCGTTGAATTCGTAACGGCGTATGCGGAGAGCATGACCACACAGTTGGTCGACGAGAAGGCCGAGATCGCCAAGCAGAAGGCCATCGTATGTCTGCAGACGGACATCGACATCCTGGTGTTTGTCACCACCACTACGACCATGATGTCCGGGTCGGGGAAGGCGCTGATGCTGCAAATGCTGCACGGCCTCACGTCCCCTCGCGAGGCCGCTCGCGCCATCGTGAATATCGTGGTTGCCGGCATCGCCATCGATAAGGCGGGGCGTCCGTAATGAAGAAAGGGAAAGGCAAACCGCGGGGACCGACCGTTGGCGCGCGCATCGTCGAAGGGCTGGATCTGGCCATCGCCGCGACCCCGGCTGCGCCTGCGCCCGAACCGTTCCGGTGGCCGGAAGGATCTGGGTACACGGAGAACCACGTCGGCGAGTGGTGCCGGTCGAGTGATGGCGTGACGCTCTGCGACCGGAATCCGCTCGGCGACGAGGTGGTCGCCGCGGTGCCACCGAACGGGCGGGCGTGCATGCTTTGCCAGATCCGGAAGGAGGATCGGGGAGCGATCCATGGAGGGTAAATGCCACTGCGGGAAGCCGCTGCATTACACCGATCCGGTGGTCGAGCGGATGATCACCGCGCTGGTGGAACAGTTGGGCGAGTACGCGGCGGTGACGGTCGGCGCGCGCACGTGGCTGGTCCAGCGGCATTACATCGCCCTGCACGGGCTGAAGGCGTGGGAGTTGCCGAACCTGGGTTTCGACGAGATTACAAACGCAAGGAGGGAGTAAAGACGCATGGAGATTTCCGAGAGCGACAAGAAAGCCATCGCCGCTATGGTGGTGGACGAAATGGAAAACCGGCGCCGCCGGCGGATGGACGAAGCGCCGCTACCTGCGCCGCCCAAGAGGGAGCGCCACCTGTGTCTCGTAACAGTGATGGACCATGGAGTGGGCTTCCCCAGCAGTGAGTCGCGCGCCGTACTGGAGAAGTGCTTTTATGCATGGGCCACGTTCCGCAAGGACTCCTGGGTGCGGGACACTCCGGACGAGGTGGCCATCGTCGCGCTGGGCGACGGGCGCAAGCTGCCGGTGCCGCTGCGGACGGTGCTGCTGGCCGGCATCGTCTCCTGCGTCCAAGTGGAAAACCAGGCGCTCTTCGGCGCAGACCCGCTGGAGGAACCGCCTGCGGCCGATACGCAATGACCCCGCCGATGCCCCTGCCGACGGCAGGACAGGAGGAATAGTTGATGCCCAAAATGGAGATCCAAATCGAAGGGACCGGTGGCAAGTACGCGCACATCCTGCGCCGCTACCGCCGGATTCTAGAGGTGCCGGAGAACATCCCGTTGCGCCTCGAAACGCTCGACCACGGCATGCAGAGCGGCGCACCATCCATCGCCATGGTGATCGAGGTGCCCGCCGTTCACGAAGTAATCCTGGCGCAGACTTCGCTGAAACTCTTCCAGCTTTGCGCGGCGGCCACGCTCGCGAAATACGGCGACCAGACGCAGGGTGCCATGTCGGGCAAATTCGATCTGGGCGGCAAGGCGGAACTCACGTTTTCGCGCATCGAGAGGTGCACCGGCTGCGGGCGGGAGATTCCTGGGAGTTGCAAATTCTGCCCGGAGTGCGGGGTACGGCTGTGAGCGGATGGAACTGAGCGTCTCCCATGAAGACAGACGATCCCATTTATCTCATCTGCGCGCCGGCCACCGCGCCCGCGACCGTTCGCGGGTCCACGTTCAATCACCACTGCTCGCGCTGTTCGCGGCGCGTAATGCTGGCGCCGAGCGGGCAGGCGTGGATGAAGAAGTACCCGGAGAGCCAAATTCTGTGCGCGTATTGCTACCGCGACAGAGCACCCGGCGACGCGGGCGGCGTCAAGATGCTGGCCGCTTCGCGAACCGAGATCGCGGCCGAGTTGAAGGAGGCGGTGCCAAACCTATGGCCAAAGAGAAACTGAGCGGCCCCTGGGGCATCTTCGACACCCAGGACGGCGTCTGGCTGGGCGACCACAAGGGTCCAGCCTCCTTCGCAGAGAAGAACATCGCCCAGGTGGCAGCGCAGATGGCCGATGTCCGGCTGCGCCAGCAGCCGGGACGGTGCCGGGCCAAACGGCTGCCGGCGCGGCCGATGCGATACCGCGACGAGAAGCCCGCGTTCATGACTGGCGAGGAAGCATTGCGCGGGATTGAGGAGGATCGCTATCTGTGAGCACGGTCGAGGAGACGCCGGCCATCACGCTATACGTGGTGTACGACCACCCTCGGGACTATCCCGACGAATTCGTGGTGCGGCGATGGTATATAGACCGGCCAGAGTTGGGCGAACCGTTCGCGCGCGGGGCTAGCCTCGAAGCGGTGCGCGCCGCGCTGCCGCGAAACTTGTGGAACCTCGGGCGGCACAAAAACGACGACGAGGCGGTCGTGGAGGTGTGGATCTGATCTGCGATTTCTGCTCGTCTGAAAACCCGGTGTGGCTCTATCCCGCCGAGAGTTTCTTCGACGAGGTAGGTTCAAGAAGCGTCTCGGACTGGATAGCGTGTCAGGAATGTCACCGGCTGATCGAGGCCGGCGACCGCAACGCACTGGCCATGCGAGTGGTCTTGACGCCCACCGTCAAGGAGGGACTCGCCGCCGGAATCATAAACGTGACGTTCGCCGAGCATTACGCGCGCGGCCTGCACAGGGGCTTCTTCGACCACCGGCGCGGCCCGGCGAGGAGGATCTCGGTTTGACGCGCTTTGAAATATTACCGGGACCTGCGGCGGTTTCTCTGGCGGTGCCGACTGGCATCCGGCAGGCCGTTCTGGAGGACCAGCAGGTCACCTATTTCAGCGTCACTCGCTACGGTGTGCCGCGCACTGCGCTCTTAGAAGAGTGCTTCGGCGCTTGCCATAAGTGACCCACAATCGCTATCGAAATGTGACCCAGGACATCTCAGCGTGCGGGCTCAATTTGCTGTCGGCTTTTCCGCATGGTCAACGAGGAGGACTTCGACCGGGCCTCTTGCAGATTGTACCCGCAGCCCCAGTTGCTCCCGCAAGGCGGTTTCAATCGATGGGTAGGACGAAAAGTCGGCGCAACCGCCGCCCCCATTCGGGGCCGAAGATCCGCCGAGGCCTCCTGGGGTACTGCATGGATCAAACTTCAGATCGACGTCAAACCTTACCTTCACGCCAGTCTTGTCGATGACTGGGCGACCCAGGATGGAGGCCAGATTGGCTGAAAACTCCGCCATGGATATCGAATACGCAGTTAGCTCATAACGTCGCATTGCTACGCCGCCGCAGATTTTGGTGCCCAGAGACGGGGGAGAGGTAATCGAATCCGGCGGAGTGCAACTCCCCTGCTTGGTTGGGACAACCTTGGGTCCACCTTTCGCGGCCGACAGCTCATAAACCGGCAGATCACGGGTTTCGCGGTGGAGCGCCAATTTGAACCGATCGGCGAGGAGGGATTGAATCATCGGCATCATTTGGGCGTAGGTGACGTCGCTTCCCGCTTTAGCGACGACGTCATATCCCTCGTTGTCCATCCAGGGTGGTCCTCCCACAACCTGAAAGTCCTTCACGTCATATGCAGCTAAGAGCAATCCTTTGAGGGTGACCATACCAAGTTAAACTGGCCATGAACACTGTTGCGAGCCATCGTTCTCCACGCGTTGTAGCTCATGCTATTTCCCGCTACCGGGTGAGGAAATGGTTTAATCGAGGCCACGTCGAATTCTAACTTCTTCCCACCCGCAGCCGATGATTGGGCAAGAGTAGCCGGACTGTTGACGACGCCGATTGCAAAGGGAATGGCGACACTCGCTAGGCCGGCTAGCATCAATACAAGTTTTCGGCGGACGTCGAGCCTTTGCACAACTCGGTTCTTCATAATTGTCTCGATTCGTTTTTTCAGATCCGCTCCCGTCACCCCTGATACGCAAGCCAGCTGCGATTCCATGTACAGCTT
>CAZARO010000139.1:0-8949 GCA_964487165.1 uncultured Solibacteraceae bacterium
TCTCTGTGTCTCCGTGTCTCTGTGGTGAAATCGCTCTTACCCGAGCGTCTCATGGCGCCCCCGTGAGATTCTTGCGCAGGAACTCGAGCACTTTCGGAATGGAGTCGATGGACGATCTGGCGTCGCCCTCCGCCGAGCCGCCCAAATCGTTCTCGCGGCCCGACGTGGGATTGCGGATCTCGCTATGCCACGTGGGAACGAACTCCTGGCGCCCTGCCAGGTGGCCGGCGTGCGGATATTTCAAATTCTCGAAGCTGTAGGTGAAGTGGCGGCGCTTGAGACGCGAGACCACTTCGTCAGCCATTTCGGCGGAGTTCCAGACATGATCGTTTTCACCGGAGATCATGAGAATTGAGCCCTTGGTGAACTCCACCTCGATGGAGGCCTCGTCGCGGAGAACAATGTGCGTCATGAGACTCGGAAGGATGTAAGGCAGCGCCTTGCCCTGCCAGGTCCACGCGGCATCTCCCGTTCGAAGGCAGCATGACGCGACGCGCACGCTAGCGGGCGCATAGGCGACTACTGCTGCGATGCGCGGGAACATGGCGCCCAGCAGCAGCGCCAACTCGCCGCCGCGGGAAGCTCCCATTACTCCCAAGCGCGCGTCACCGATCTCGGGCCGGCTGGCCATCCATTCCAGTGCATGCTGGAAGTACTCGAGCGGGATGGATTCCAACTGCGCCGGCAGATCTTCGAAGCGAAAGTACGCCAGGGCGAGCGCCGCGTAGCCATGCGAGGCTAGCCACGCCGCGCGGCGCAGCGGCTGTCCGCCTTCCGACCCTCCCACCACCAGCACGGCGGGATGGCGCCCCGCGCCGACGGGCACGAACAGAGTGCCGCGCAGGCCGTCCTCATGGACGCGGACGCGCTCCACTCCATCGGCCAGCGTCACCTGTTCCAGGCGCGCGGCGGCGGTCTCTTTGCCTCTGCGCAGCAGGTGAAAGTCGACGGCCTGCGGCCCCAGGTCGCGCGGCGCCATGTAGGCGCTCACCTTCTTCGTCACCGGCATCATGGACCAGATCAGGCCCATGGCCGAAACCTCTTTATAAGAACCGGCCAAAGGCGCCTGTTTGGATGCGTCGATATTGCCCTGCTGGTCGGCCACGAAGTCAGCCCGCGAGGCCCAGGCCTGCCCGCCGCCATCGGTGAGTTCGGCGCGAATGGTGACGCGCTCAGCGGGCCCGAGGCCGGTGGCGCGAATCACGGCTGCTTCGTCGACGGGAACGCGCGCCGGAACCACCTCCAGAGATTGCGCGGTGACACTGACGGCCGCGAACAATATTTCGAATATAACTAACGGTAATAATCTCATCCGCGCTCTTACACAGATATTACAAAACATTCGATGCGTGGGCGATAAAATCGAGAATAGGTACCGAAAGTCCTTAAATGCTCATCCATCCGAAGGGCTCAAAAGCCCGTATTCTGTTCAGTTCCGTCTTTGGACCCTACGCGCAAGACGACGAGTTCGGGAGCCGTAGAATCAACCCGATGGAGCTGTACCACAATCAGGTGACCCGCGAACAGGGGCCATTTTCGCTGCGCATGTTCCACCGCTCGTGGGGCATCCTGATGATCCAGCAGAATATTTCCGCGCCCACCACGGTGCTCGATTTTCCCACGCGCGAGGCCTTTGAGGCCGAATTGTCGCAGCACGATTACGACATCGTGGGCATCTCCTCGATCATCGTCAACGTCGGCAAAGTTCGCGAAATGTGTGCCACGGTGCGCCGTCTCGCACCCCGCGCGACGATTGTGGTGGGCGGGCACGTGGCGGCCATCCCGGGAATCGAAGACATGATCGACGCCGACCACATCGTGCGCGGCGACGGCATTTCGTGGATGCGGCGCTATTTGGGTGAAGACGACAGCGCGCCCATTCGCCATCCCGAGATTGTCTCAGGCTTCGGCGGGCGTGTGATGGGCGTGCCGCTGCCGGGCGACAAAGGGAACACGGCGGCTACCATCATCCCGTCGGTGGGTTGCCCCATGGGTTGCAATTTCTGCACCACGTCGGCCTTCTTCGGCGGCAAGGGCAAGTACCTCAATTTTTACGACACCGGCGCGGAACTATACGCTGTGATGGCGGGGATCGAAGCCCGGCTCGGCGTGAAGTCGTTCTTCATGATGGACGAGAATTTCCTGCTCCATAAACGGCGCGCGCTGCAACTGCTTGACCGCATGAAGGCGAACAACAAGGCCTGGTCGCTGTACGTCTTCTCATCGGCCAATGCGATCGGCCAGTATTCCATGCGCGAACTGGTGGAACTGGGAGTTTCGTGGGTGTGGATGGGCCTGGAATCGCCGCACTCGTCGTACCTCAAGCTGCATGGCGCGGATACTCTGAAGCTGACGCGCGAACTGCGCCAGCACGGCATCAAACTGCTGGGTTCCACCATCGTCGGGCTGGAACACCATACGCCGGAGAACATCCACGAAGAGATTGAGCACGCGGTGGCACACGATACCGATTTCCACCAGTTCATGCTCTACACGCCCGTCCCCGGCACGCCGCTGTTCGCCGAAATGAGCCGGCAGGGGCGCATGCTGGAGGGGGTCGACCTGGCCGATATCCACGGGCAGCACCAGTTCAACTTCCAGCACGCGGCCATCTCGCGGGAAGACTCCAAGAAGTTTCTGGACGAGGCCTTCCGCCGCGATTTCGAACGCAACGGGCCGAGCATCTATCGCATCTGCCGCACCACGTTGAACGGCTGGCTGCGCTACAAGAACGACCCAGATTTGCGCGTGCGCGCCCGTTTCGCGTGGGAATCGCGGTCTCTCAAAGACGGCTATGCCGCGGCCCTGTGGGCCATGGAAAAACATCTGCGGCACTCGAATCCCGCGGTCAGCGCCAGGATTCGCGGCTTGCGCCAGGAAGTGGGACACGAGTTCGGACTGGCGAGCCGGATGTTGACGAGCCTGCTGGGTCCGGTGCTGTGGTGGTCGGCGCGGCGCGAAGAACGGCGTTTGCGCGCCGGCGTGACGTACGAGCCGCCCACCATCATCGAACGGCGAGATCCTGCCGCTCTCGGCGATGCGCTTCCCGCTCCGCTCGCGCCGCAAGCGACGGAAAGTTTAGCGGAAGTAGCGGAGAGCTGAGGCAAGGGCTTCGCCCTTTGATCGCGGGCTGAAGCCAGGCTGAAACCCGCGCCACCAAGATGTGTCGATCCGCCTGGTGGGGTGGGCTTCAGCCCGCCAGTTAGGGAGCAAACGGCACGCAACTCCAGGCAAGGGCTGCGGCTCCGCCATTCTGACTTCCGACAGCCCGCCAGGGCTGTCAGACTTCATCGGACCCGCAGGGGCCGCTTCTGTCTTCTCACCCCTCAGACGTCGAACTGCTCGATCTTCTCCGCGATCCTTTTTTCGAAGTCGGCGCCCATAGCGGGCACCTTTGCCCGCAGCTGTTCTGGCACGCTGTCCACAATCCGCTCGGCCATGGTCAATACGTCGCGATGCGAAATCGCCGCGATGCTCATGTCGTCCGCTAACGCACACGCCACGTGAATCAGGCCGCAAATCCCCCGGTCTTCCTTGGCCTTATGATGCTGCGACGTGACCTCCTGAAACAGCGCCGGCAAAGCCCATACGCGGCACAAAAACATGCCGGCGGCGCAGTGATCCATGCCGCAAGCCTCGCGTTCAGCCGCCAGGATGGCCTCCACATTGTCATGCAGGTTAAATACTACCGGAGCATATTCCACCGTGTTTCTGGCGAGCAAACCCACTCGGCCGATGTCGTGCAGCACGCCGGCGGTGTTGGCCAGATCGGAAGACACGCCGTAGACGGGCGCCAATTCGGCGGCGATCAGGCCCGTGGCCAGGCTGTGCCGCCAGAAGCGCCGCGTCACCGCCCGGTTGGGAGCGGACTTGAGGAAGCCCCGCATCGCCAACGTCGTGGTAAGGCGCCTGGTGTTCTCCGCGCCCAGAACCATGACCGCCTGGTGCAATTCCGTAATCGTTGCCCGCTGCGGGAACAGCGGAGAGTTGACGTACGCCAGCGTCTCCGCGGTCAGCGCCGGGTCGGACTGCACCAAGCGGGCAATTTCCTGCGTCGAGGACTCTTCCCGGTCGAGAAGCTGCAGCACCTTGACGGCGACGGGGCTGAAGGGATGCAGCCGCGCCAGCCCGCCCAGGATCGAGGTCTCTACCGGCGTGGGCGAGTCTTCCTCTACATCCAGGATTGAGACTGCGGTGGACTTGGTCCCTTCCAGCGCCTCGGAGATTTTCTGGACGCGTTTTTTTCTTCCTCTATCGAACCATTCCAATGCCGCTTTCCTCCCGGTGTACCGACTAATACCGCATTTTAGAACCACTACTTGAGTTTTTGATAGTCATCCAAAGGGTAGCAACAGGAGTTATGGAACCGGCGCTTACTTCACCCAGACAATCAGGTTGGCATCGCGCACCGGCACGCCGCCGGCGGTGAGCGAAACCTGAATTCCTCCCCCGCCTTCACCGGCCGGTATATGGAGGTTTACCTGCCAGACGCTCGGAACCGCGCCCGGCAGCGCCGAGACGGAGGACACCGTCAGCGGCGCCGTCACCGTCACGGCCGGAGCCGATATTGTTCCCGTTCCATTGAGAAACAGTGAAACCGCCGAACCGGGGGCGGCCGGATTCAGACACGTGTTGACGGAGCCATCCGAGTTCAGGGCCAGCGGCAAAAGTCCGTTGACTGACGCCGAGTCCTCAATGGTGCAGGTTTGGAGCGCCGCGGATGGCGTCGCCATATTGAGAAATGCCGTCGGGTTGCTCGCCGCGACCGGCAGGGTGAGCGAATCGGAGAGGTTCGAGAAAGTGTAGGCGAAGTTGATGTTCGCCTGCGCTCCGGCGGTAATTCCATAAGGCGCCTGGAAGTTGATCTGTTCCCCGCCGGCAAAAAACAGCTGGCTGGGAGTTCCGTTTACGCTGATGGTGACACCGTCGAGCGAGGTGGCGGACTGGCCCGCCGCCGGAACAGTCGGCCCGGCGGATGCGAACTCGCCGAACAGGGACAACAGCTCGCCCGGAGCGATGGCGGTTACCGGCTTCAGATCGGCCGAATCGAGAATGCAGGCGATGGGCGTCTGCGCCACGTTGGGGTCGACCGCGGTGACATCCGTTCCGCTCGAAACGATCAGCGCTCCGGCGAAGGCGTCATAAGCCAGAACCTTTCCCGGCGTGATGTGCGACGGGCCGATCTCCGTGGCGTCGGCGCTCAGCCGCGTCTCGTACGTCTGCGGCAGACACTGCTGCGGGTAGCCGGCGAACCCCGGTAGATTCGCCGATCCCGCACTCCCGCCGACATAAATCGCGTTGGGCGTAAAGACGGCGAAGTTGATGGTATCGGTCTGCGTCCCGCTGAAATAGCTGGAGTAAATCAGCCCCGTCCCGGTGGGATTCACTTCGGTCAAATATCCACTGGCGGATGGGAGATTGACGCAATTGATAATGAAAAAGCAACTCGCGGGGGGTGCGCCGTTGGCAATGTACTGCGGCTCGTACGCATTGGGGGTGGTGGGATAGTCCGGAGAATTAGTCGTGCCAGCCACGAAGGCGTCCCCCTCCGCATCGACTGAAATGGCCGTGGGAATGGCGCCAAATTCGCCGCTGACGTAAGTCGCGTACAGTACCTGGTTGAGGCCCGGGTTCAGTTTGGCCACATATGGGTAGTCGCAAGTAAAGAAAGCGCCAAGAAAGCCGCACACATTCGCCGGTTCGCTTTGGAACGCATTCGGGGTGACGGAAAGCGGAGTTTGTTCGTCGCCATTTACCAGGCCAGTGACGTAGATGTTGCCCTGGCCATCCATGGCGATCATCCCGCCGACGCCGCCGATCGCGCCCAGGATCTTTGAGCCCGTCGGGTCGAGCTTCAATACGAAGGCCCCCGAGCTGCTGACGGTCGGCCGGGCGCCGGGGGAAACGTGCCCGTCATGGAGTTGCTTCCGGCCTCGCCCGTAATAATGGCGTCGCCCGCCGAATCCACCAGAATGCTGCCCAGGCCGGGAGCGGAAGTTAGTCCCGGAGTAACGTCGGTGGCGCCCCCGACGAAGGTGGAATAGACGATCTTGCCGGTCGGGTCTAACTTGGTAACGAAGCCTTGAAATCCGCCTTGCATGGTAGTTTGCAAAGCGCCTGGTGTCACCGGAAAATCCGGCGAGTTGGTGTTACCGAAAACATAGGCAGCACCGGCGGAATCGACTGCGATGGCCCACGCGATACCGAAATCGCTGCCCGTCAGGATTGTGGAGTACAGCGTTTTTCCGGTGGGACTCAATTTGGCCACGAACGGGTCGGCCTTGGCAAAATTCCCTTGAAGGCCGGCGACATAGATGTTGCCCGTGGCATCGGTCTCGACCGCGTAGACCATGCTGTTGGGGAAGTTCGCCAGTGTGGTGACGGGCGTGGCCGCGCGCGCAATCATCGAGACAGCTAGGACGAGCAGAGACGGTTTCATAGGGAGTCCTGTGGCTGACGGGGAGGGCGCGGAACTTCGCCGGCAGTTTCGACGCCAGCATACCAGCCTTGCCCGCGCATCGACAAGGCGCAAGATGTAAAACCAGCCGCGCGGCAGAGACGGGGATCACAGTTCCCGCCACTATTAGCTCCACTATTAACTATAGATATTACTACCGCGCTAGCTCCCAGTACCTCCATAGGGGATGTAGTACTTTCAGTCTCGCCGTATTCGCGGAATACTAGACATACCAGGACGTGAGACTGGGGACAGGCCGTGATCGTGAGGTCACGAAAACTAAGGCAAGCAGTCAACGCATTACTGAGATTTCCGGATTAGGAGCGAGAAAGGTATGACGTTTTTGCATGCATTTTGGAAGGACGAACAGGGACAGGACCTCATCGAATACACCCTGCTCATGGCGTTCGTGGCGCTGGCTTCGGCGGCTCTCTTTCTGGGCGCCGGCGGCAGCATCAAAGGTATCTGGGTCACAACCAATAACCAGCTCTCTCAAGCCAATACGATGGCGAGCTAAGCACCCGGCACGGGGCCAGACCGATCCGCTGAGAAGCTTCGGTTTTGCCCCGTCCTACTAAGTGGTCTTCTTTCAGGAGGCCGGCACGGGCCCTAAGTTTACACAAAGGGCTGTTCCTTCCGTGAAGAGGGGAGTCCAGGGCGCTCGGCCAGCCGGGTAACACCCCCCAGGCGGTCCCGCGCAGCTGAATTCGCGCGCCGGGTTGCGTGGGCCGGACTGATCTGCTAATTGAGGGTATCGTCCGGCGGGGGGACGTCACCACAAAACGACGCGGCACGCGCCGGTAGGGTGTGCTGGTAGGTCCTACGATTGCTGTTGCACGAGCTACCAGGAGGTCTACGGCTGTCTAGGGCAGCTTTCTACAAGCGCTCAACTGATTCACCAACTGCAAGCATGCGCCGTCCATCTCGCGGTCGAAAACTTCCAGCCCGCTTGCCAGATATCGGTAGCACCAGTGCGAGGTTAGTCCCACCAGGAGCCCTAACCCAGTGAGCGTGCATGCAGCCGACAAGTCATTCGCTCTACTCCCCAGCATCGACGCAGGGTTACCGCCGATGCCCTTGTTGAGTGAACCGGCGATTCCTGCCACAGTGGCGAACAGCCCGACCCATGGAGCGAGTGCTGCGATGGTAGCTATGCCGCTAAGTCCGCGCCTCAGTTCACCGTGAACAACGGCCGCACTGCGCTCTGCGGCACGTCTGGCGAATTGGATAGAAGACGCACATGTGCGTAATTGCTCGTGCACGTCCTGATTCTGCGCTCAAATTTTGGCGAGCGCAAGGACTCTGGAGTGCCGCACCTTTTGTCCATGACAACTCTTGAGCAAGTGGGTTCCCGTGCATTAACGCTCGCTTATGACCGCACCAGTCCACTTTTCCGATTTACGCCCAGTGTGTCGGTTATTGGAAACACGGTGTCGAAGGTTCCCTAGTTGGCCGTCACACGCCCTTGGGGCGTTTCATTCCTCCTTCCCAACGGGTCGCCGTCTGCCCCACCGTTTGGGTTCCTCATCCCGGAAAGTTCCCGCACATTCCGCCAGCCCTTGTAGCCATCCGATTCCGCCCCTCGCTTTGTGATAGGGTAATGATTTCGCCCGAATTGGAGGAAATATGATGGAGGCCCTTGGCCTGATTGAAACGAAAGGTCTCGTCGGCGCAATCGAAGCCGCCGATGCCATGGTCAAGACTGCGAACGTAGTCCTGACCGGCAAAGAGTTCGTCGGTGCGGGGCTGGTTTGCATCACCGTGCGCGGCGATGTCGGCGCTGTCAAAGCGGCTACCGACGCCGGCGCGGCCGCCGCCCGCCGTGTGGGGGAACTGGTCAGCGTCCACGTCATTCCGCGGCCGCATGAAGAGGTGGAGAAGTGCCTTCCTACCGGAGGGCTGAAGAAGTAACAGCCGATGCTGGCAGATCAGGACCTTCTCTCGATCCAGGAAGTCCGGACCAAGATCGAGAAGGCATTCGCAGCCTGGCAGAAATACCGCACCTACTCGCAGGAACAGGTGGACGCCATCGTGGAACGGATGGCCGCGGCGGCCCGCGCCCATGCCAAGCGGCTGGCCGACCTGGCCGTGGAAGAGACGGGCTACGGCAACGCCAAAGACAAATACATCAAGAACCTTCTGAACTGCGACTTACTTCCGCGCCGTCTGCGCGGCATGAAAACCATCGGCATTCTGCGCGAAGTGCCGGAAGAAAAGTTGGTCGAAATCGGCGTCCCCATGGGCGTGGTGGCGGCCATCCTCCCCACCACCAATCCCACTTCCACCGCCATCTTTAAGACGCTGATTTCGCTCAAAGCCGGGAACGCCATCGTCATCAGCCCCCATCCGCGCGCGCACAAATGCACCTGCGCCACCGCCGCCGTGCTGTACCAGGCCGCCGTGGAAGCCGGCGCCCCTCAGGACCTTATCCAGTGCGTCGACACCGCCACCCTGGAAGGCACCAACGCGCTCATGCGCCATGAGCTGACCAG
>CAZARO010000140.1:0-8916 GCA_964487165.1 uncultured Solibacteraceae bacterium
CTCGTATGTTTTGACGATTTGTTGTTCGCTCATGGCTCTTCTGTCCCGCGAAAGCAGCGTAGCAACACGCGGCGGGCGCCGCAAGCACGGGTAGTCGGAAATGGGAGATGGAACCGTAGAGACGCCGAGACGCTGAGGAGCGGCGAAGAAAAAGCGGGGAGGACGCGGAGCGGAGCGGAGAGCGCTGAGCCGCGTCTTTCCCGGTGTCTCCTCCGTGCCCTCCGTCCCCTCTGTGCGCTCATCGGCGGACCTTTTTTTTGCAGCGTTCCTCTGTGTCTCCGTGCCTCTGTGGTGAACAAAATTTTGCTCAGGATGACGAGTTTTTCCACTCAGGTATTCGCATCTGCCGGATCACGCCTTTCGATTGGACTCACGCGGGCATCGGGCCTAACCTGGAAGCATGGTCAGCTTGCAAATGGCATCGTCGCCCGCGTCGCGGGTCGGCCCGATGCTGCCTCCTCCGGAAGACATGACTTCCGATCAGTTCGCTGCCTACATGGACGCCCAGGAATAGCCCGTTTATTCCAGACACCACAGTCCTATTTTCCCGAGACATTCTCCCTAGGCTCCGCACTATTCAGCCAAAGTAAACAGATTGGCGATGGTGGGTGAGGCCCTCTTGTACCGCTAAGCCCACCGCGGTAGCTATGCCGGCAACGCGGACACATCTGAATCATGCCCAAAATCCCAAACCTGCTCACCGGTCCGCCGCCCCAGAACGGCCCCCTGCCCATGCCCATCGAGTTGTACTGGGCCGATACGGAGACACCCGAGCGGGAAGCCGAGCGCTCCGCGGTTCCGCTCTCTCATTATCTCTGGGTCC
This sequence comes from uncultured Solibacteraceae bacterium, assembly GCA_964487165.1. GTDB lineage: Bacteria > Acidobacteriota > Terriglobia > Bryobacterales > Bryobacteraceae > PALSA-129. The sequence continues at coordinate 824 of CAZARO010000140.1, forward strand.
TGCGGCGCCACATGCGGAAGATCGCGAGCCTGGTGCTGGCAGCGGTCATCTGCGCGTACGTGCTCACCAAACGCATCACCCCGATCTACGAATCGACAGTCACCATAGGCATCGACCGCCAGACGCCCACGGGTGTGGTGGGACAGGATGCGGCCCGGGAAATGGTGAATGATTCCGACCAGTTTCTGCTGACGCAGGTGAAGCTGATCCAATCGGATTCGGTGATCCGGCCGGTGGTGGAGCAGTTCCATCTGGCGCGCGCCGGCCGCGAAGGCCAAACTTCCGAGAATCCCATCGCGCTCGATGGCTTGAAAGTGACGCGAGTGCCCAGCACTTATCTGCTGCTCACCAGTTATCGCTCGACTGACCTGCGCCTCTCCGCCGATGTCGCCAACGCCATCGCGAAATCGTATCGCGACTATACCTACGAGACCCGCTATCGCGCGACGGCCAATCTATCCGCCTTCATGGAACGGCAGATGGAAGAACTCAAGGCTAAGACCGAGCGGTCGGGTGCCGCGCTGTCCAAATTCGAACAGGACCTCAGCATGATCAACCCCGAGCAGAAGACCAGCATCGTGTCGGCGCGCCTACTCCAGTTGAACAGCGACTACGGCACGGCGGAGGGCGATCGCGTCTCGAAGGAGTCGGCGTGGCGCTCGGTTGAGTCGGGCACGTTGGAGTCGCTCCAGGTTTCCGCGCAGGGCGGCGCGCTCCAGGGGTTGGGCGACCGGATCGCGGATGCACGGCATAAACTTGCGGAACTGCAGACTCATCTGGGCGTCAGGCATCCCGACTGCGTGAGGGCCGCCCTGGAGGTCGCGGTGCTGGAGAAAGAATTCGACGCGGCGCGGCTCAACATCGGCAAGCGGGTGGAAACGGAGTACCGGCAAGCGCTCGCGCGGGAAGAGATGCTCAAGAAGGAGTTCCTGGAAACTAAGATCGAGTTCGATCTCTTGAACTCACGGTCATTCCAGTACACGGCTCTCAAGCGGGAGGCCGATATGGACCGTGCCCTCTACGACGAACTGGTGCGCAAGATCAAGGAAGCCGGCATTAACGTCGGGTTCCAGAATAACTCCATCAATATCTCCGATCCCGCCCGTCCCAGTTCCACGCCGGTCTATCCTAATACGCGTTCGAATCTTACTACGGCCTTTGTGCTTTCCCTGTTTCTGGGGATAGCCGGGGCGATAGTGAGCGATAAGTTCGATAACACGATTCGCGACCCCGACCAGGCGCTGTCGCTCCTGGGGACGGACGTAGTTGCGAGCCTGCCCTTGGTGCGGGCTTGGAAAGGCAAGCTGATTCAGGCGGACCTGAGCGGGGGGGGCCAGAGCGCTGCGGCCGCCAAAAAAGCCGGCGCGCCGCCAGCCAGCGCGGCCACGCAATTCGAAGAAGCCGTGCGCACTTTGCGCGCTTCCATTGTGCTCAGCAACGCGCACAGCCCGCTGAAAAGCCTGATGGTCACAAGCGTCGCGCCTTGCGAGGGCAAAACCACTCTCGCCGTCCAACTGGCCATCGTCCATGCCCAGCAGAGGGACAAGACTCTGCTCATCGATTGCGATATGCGCCGTCCGGGGGTGCATGCGAAGCTGGGTGTGAAACCGGAAACCGGCCTGGCCGCGGCGCTGCGCAACGGCCTTTCGTGGCGCGACAAGCTGTTGCGCATCGAGAATGTGCCTAACCTGACGGTTCTGCCCGCGGGACCGTCTTTTCACGGCTGCGACGCTCTGATCGGCGCCGGCCTGAAGAACATTCTGACGGCGGCGGAATCGGAGTACGACCTGGTGATCGTCGATTCGCCGCCGGTACTCGGCTTTTCCGAGCCGCTGCAAATGGCGGCGGCTGTAGGCGGGGTGATCATTGTCGCCGTGGCCGGGGAAACGGATCGCCCTGCAGCCAGCCAGGTTCTGGCCGATCTCCGCCGGCTTCGCATTAACGTATTGGGCCTGGTCTTGAACGAAGTTAGTTCCACCACCACGGACGGCATTTACGGCAACCGCTATTCACGAAACTTCTATAAGTACTACGCGCAGGAGCAGCGGCGTGTGACCGGAGCCGCGGATTGACCATAATCTTATCCCCGAGAGTGACTTACTGATGTGCGGCATTGCCGGCTATTATAGCTTCCGGAGCGTCATCAGCCGCGAGCATGCCGCCGCAGTCAGGCAGGTAACATCGCAGCTGGCCCACCGCGGACCTGACGACTGCGGCTTCTTTCAGGACAGCACGGTCATCCTGGGCCATCGCCGCCTGTCGATTCTCGACCTTTCGCCCGACGGGCACCAGCCCATGTGCAATGAGGATTCAACGGTCCAGATCGTATTCAATGGCGAGATTTATAACTACCTGGAACTTAGGAAGGGCCTGGTGAATGCCGGCCATCGCTTCCGTTCCCGCTGCGATACCGAAGTGCTGATCCATGGATATGAGGAGTGGGGAATCGAAAAGCTGCTGGAGAAGCTGCGGGGTATGTTTGCCTTTGCCGTGTACGATTCGGCTAAGTCGCAATTGACTCTGGCTCGCGACCGCCTCGGCATCAAGCCGCTCTACTATGTCAAGGGACCGGAAGACCGTTGGATCGCGTTCGCATCGGAAACCAAGGCGCTGGTGGCCGGCGGGCTGGCGTCGGCGGAACTGGATCGCCGCGCCCTGGCGGGCTTCCTGCTGTTCGGGTCGGTCCCGGCTCCACGGACTATCCGAAAAGGCATCAGTTGTCTGCCGGCGGGCCATTATATGGTTCTGTCCCACGGCGGCGATACTCAGCTCCGGCGTTACTGGGATCTGGCGGAAGCTACCGCTGCCGAGCGGGAACGGCAGCAGCATGGCCCCGTCCCATCTATCGCCGAGACCTTACAAGAGGCGGTAGCCAGCCACTTAGTGAGCGATGCTCCTCTGGGCGTCTTTCTGAGCGGAGGGATGGACTCGGCCGCGATCGCCGCGCTGGCCAGCCGCACCTATGGCCGCGCCCTTAAGACCGTCACCATCACTTTTGGAGAGGGCGCTTACAATGAAGCCGCGGAAGCCCGCGCGGCATCGCAGGCATTCTCCACCGACCATAGCGAAACGCGGGTAACTTCCGCGGATTTCATGAACGAGTTACCCCGGTTTCTGGCGGCCATGGACCAGCCGACTAACGATGGCGTCAACACTTACTTTGTCTCCAAGGCGGCGCGCGAAGCCGGGTTGAAAGTGGTGCTTTCCGGTTTGGGCGGCGACGAAGTTTTCTGGGGGTACCGGCACTATTCCTGGCTGGAGGGCCAGGCGCCGTGGCTGCGGATGCTGCTGGGTCTCCCCAAGCCTCTGCGGCAAACAGTGCTGGCAGCCTCGGCGCTTTACGGACGGACCACCGGCCAGGAGAGATGGCGCCGCCTGGGCTATCTGCTCGACCAACCGACTATCGGCGGACTCTATTTTCTGGCGCGTGGATTCTTCCCCGCCGCCCAGGTCTCGGAACTGCTCGGCGTGAGCCCTTCGGAAGTGGGCAGGCTAGTGGAAGAAGCACTGGCGGCCGATCCGCCGCTTCCGCCGGGCGCCCGCATGGATGGCGCGGCATTCAACTATTTCGAAATCAAGCGCTACCTCCACGACCAGTTGCTTCGCGATGCCGACGTCTTCAGCATGGCGCACTCCATCGAAACGCGCATTCCGTTTCTCGATCACGAACTGGTGACTCAGGTAGCCTGTCTGCCGGCGGCGGCGAAGCGACGCAACGGCACGAATAAGCCAGCGTTGTTGGGCGCGGTGCCCCATCCCATCCTCGCGGCCGCCGGCGCGCGGAACAAAATGGGCTTCACGTTTCCCATCGGGCGGTGGCTCAGCGATAACTTCGAGCCCATGCGGGAAATGGCGCGACAGTCCGACGCGTTGGACCCGCGCGAGACGGACCGCCTGTTCCGGGCCTTCAGAGCCGGACGACTCCACTGGTCGCGCGCCTGGGCCATGGTGGTCTTAGGCGCGACGCTGCAGCACCAAATGCCATGAGCACCGCTGCCTGCCTGCAAATAGCGCCCCATCCTCCGGCGTCCGGCGGCCCGGCGCTCTCGGCAAAGGCGCGTTCGGGCGTCCTCTGGGTGACCGGCCTCAACGTCTTTCGGGACGTGGTGCAGTTCGGAACCATGCTGGTACTGGTCCGTCTGCTGGCGCCGAAAGCCTATGGCGAGTTCAGCCTGATCAGCTCGGTGATGGTCTTCTTCACGGTCTTCTCGTTCCGCAGTTTCCTGGAACATACTCTGCAACTGCGCCCCGGCGAGGCGGTGGATTATCAGAGCCACTTCACGGCCGGCTGCGTTATGCAATTCGGCATGTGCGCGCTGGTGAACCTGGCCGCCGTGGTCATGCGATCCCTCCTGAAATACGCCGAAGTCGCCCCCATCCTACACGTGACATCGGTCTTCTTTGTGCTCGACTGGGCGAGCGAGTTGCGTGTGAAGATGCTGGAGCGGGAGCTCAACTGGAAACGGCTGCGGAGCTTACAGGCCGCAGGAATCGTGGGAACCTCTTCGCTGGCGATTGTCCTAGCGAAGCTCGGATTCGGCGTTTACGCCCTGGTGCTGCCTGGCATGATGGCGACCTTGCCGTTTATCTGGGACCTGTTCTTCCGCTTCGGCTGGCGTCCCGATTGGACTTGGAATCCGGCCAGTTACCGCGCCGCGTGGAGTTACGGGTGGACCCGTATCATGGCCGGCATGCTGACCACGGCCCGTCCGGTGATCGAAGCCGCGGTCGTGGTGCAACTTACCGGATTCTCGCAGCTCGGGATCATGAGCCGGGCGGTAGGGCTGTCGGTACTCTGCTGCCAGAAGATGCCGTCGGTACTTACAATGACGCTCTATCCCGTTCTTACTCGCATGGCGAGACAATCGGAGGCTTTCGAGCGGGCTAACGGCCTGGTACTGCGACTGGTAGGCTGGATGGCGATACCGTGCGCAATCCTGTTTTCGCTGGTGGCGCATCCCGTGGTCCGGTTGGTTTATGGGTCGAAGTGGGACGCCGCCATTCCCTTACTTCCGTATGCACTTGCGGGAGGCACTGCCGGCGCTCTCTATCAAGCCACCACCATGCTTATGCTGGCGGATGTGCAGCATCGCGGCTGCGCCGTGGCGGAATTGCTGACGCTGGGCACTCTGGCGATTTGCCTTTTCACGGTGCTGCCTCATGGTATTGGATTGTATCTGGGCGCCGTGGGGGTAGTGCAAGGAATCGTACTCCTGTGGATGCTCTGGTCGCTGTGGCGGACGGGCGCTCTCTCCGGCCGCGCCATCGTGCGGAGTGTGGCAGCTCCCCTTGCGGCTGGAGCCGCCGCATGGTTGGTTTGTGTCTCGGTGCGTGCCTGCGGGTTACTGCCGCCTTCGGCATCGATCGTGTCGGCCGGGTGCCTGGTTGTCTTATTCGGAGTCACTTACGGACTGGTAATTCGAGGCATCTGTCCGAATGAGTTGCGAGAGTTAGTGGCATACCTTCCCCTGCCGAATAGAAAGCGTTAAAGGTCCACCGAACATGCGGATTTGCGTGATAACAGCCGGGCACTTAGCGACGTGCCCTCGCATGGTCAAAGCGGCCGCCGCACTACAGGAAGCCGGCCACGCGGTGCGCCTGGTGTCCGCCCAGTTCCTGGATTGGGCCGCACGAGCGGACCAGGCGATGGCCGAGACCAAGACCTGCACATGGAAGGTAGTGGACTACCGGCGCAGCACAACACCTGCGAGGTATTGGGAAACGGGGCTGCGCTTCCATGCGGCGCGCGGGTGGGTGGGGCTGGTGGGCGCGAGTCGCGTATCTCTCGGCACGGTGGGCGCGGCGGCCGGACGCGGGTATCGCGACCTTTTGAATGTGGCCCGATCGGAACCGGCCGATCTTTTTTATGGTGGCACCTCCGGTGGGCTGGCAGTTGTCGCGCAGGCCGCACGCTCCGCTGGGGTCCCGTATGGGCTCGATTTGGAAGATTTCCACGAGGACTGCGAACACGGGCCCGCCGGGGACCGCTCGCGCGACTTAGTGCACAGGTTACTGCTCGAGGTGTTGCCGGAAGCTGCGTTCGTGACCGCCGGAAGCAGCGCCATCGCCGCGCAGTATCAACAAGCTTACGGCATTCCCGTGCTACCCATTCACAACACGTTCTCACTGCCCGCTCAGGCTCCCGATCCGGAATCGCCGGGCAACGGCGCTCTTCGATTGTATTGGTTCAGCCAGACGATTGGCGCGGGACGCGGGTTGGAAGATGTAGTGCGCGCCATCGGCCTCGCGGGCATTCGGGCGGAACTACATTTGCGGGGGCGTGAAGTACCGCAATACGTGGCCGATCTCAGGCGGCTGGCGAGCGAAACAAGTGCGCAGTTACTCGTTCACGTTCACCAGCCCGCGCCGCCCGGGGAGATGGTGCAATTGAGCCTTCCCTATGACATTGGTTTATCGCCGGAGCAAGGGCAGACCCTCAATAACAGGCTCTGTCTTGGCAACAAGCCGCTGACTTACGTGCTCGCCGGACTCGCCGTCGTAATCACCGAGTCGGTGGGGCAGCGTTCGTTCGCCGACGATCTGGGCGAAGGCGCCTTGCGCTACCCGGCCGGGGATGTCGCCTCTCTGGCTGACGGACTGCGCCGGTGGTCCGAGGATCGTGGCCTGCTCCACCGCGCCCGGCAAGCGGCGTGGCAAGCTGCGAAGCATCGCTGGAACTGGGAGCATCCCAGCGAAAAAGGGGCACTGATAGAGGCCGTGAAAGGAGCGCGCCAATGAGTCCGCGCCTCCATATCGCCATCACGGCGGACCCCTACCTACCGGTTCCGCCGCGACTGTATGGCGGCATCGAAAGAGTGCTGGATTTCCTGGTGCGCGGCCTGACGGATCGCGGACATCGCATCACGCTGTTCGCCCACCCGGAGAGCCAGGTGCCGGCCACGCTCGTGCCTTATGGCTGCCCGCCGCATTTCGCCAGGCTCGACAGGGCGAGAGAATTGTGGCAGGTCGGAAGCAGGCTGTGGAGCAATCGCCACGAATTCGACCTGGTCCACAGTTTCGGAAGACTGGCGGCGATGGCGCCGATCCTGACGGTTCGCGGGCTGCCGAAAATCCAGAGCTACCAACGCGACGGCCTACCCTGGAAGAGCATTCGAACCGCGAGCCGCCTGGCCCGGAACTCCATCCATTTTACGGCCTGCTCGTCGAACGTGTATCGGGGGATTCCAGCGGCGGATGGACCGTTTGGAGAGTGGCACACGGTTTTCAACGGCGTAGACCTGACTAAGTACACCTTTCAGCGGGAAATTAGGGACGACGCTCCACTGGCGTTTCTGGGCCGGCTGGAGCCCATCAAAGGCGCACACCACGCCATCGCAATTGCAAAAGCCGCTGGCAGGCGCTTAGTAATTGCCGGTAATCAGGTGGCCGAATCCATGGAATACTTTGCATCCTGGATTGCTCCTCATATCGATGGCGATCGCGTTCAATATTTAGGCCCCGTGGACGACGACGCTAAGAATGCGTTGCTCTCGGGCTCCGCCGCGTTGCTTATGCCCATCGAATGGGAAGAGCCATTCGGAATTGTTATGGCCGAAGCGATGGCGTGCGGCACACCGGTTATCGGATTCGCCCGCGGGAGCGTCAAGGAAGTCGTCCGCGACGGCATCAATGGGTATGTCTGCCGCGGAATGGCGGAAGCCGTTTCCGCTGTCGCAAAGCTCGGCGCGATTGACAGATCGGCTGTACGCGAGGATTGCGAGCGGCGCTTTAGCAGCCGCGTGGTGGTGGAAGCCTACGAACGGCTCTATACCAGCCTGTGCCGCGCAGGCGGATCGGGCGGTGTAAGTTGAAACAAGTCCTGATAGTCTCGCCGCATTTTCCGCCCGTCGATTTACCGGACATGCATCGCATCCGCGTGAGCTTACCGTATTTCCGGGAGTTCGACTGGAAGCCCACCGTTCTTACCGTGGCGCCACGCTTTGTCGAAGGCTCGCAGGAACCGCGTTTTGCCGAATCTCTGCCGATAGACACAGCGGTCACGCGCACGTGCGCCCTGCCGGCTCGCTGGACCCGCAAGGCCGGCGTGGGCAACTTGGGATTGCGCGCATTTCCTTTTCTTTATTCGGCCGGAA
>CAZARO010000141.1:0-8881 GCA_964487165.1 uncultured Solibacteraceae bacterium
ATTAATTGTCTTCGACCGTGGTTGTGCCCGAGTGGAATAATTCCTGTGTATCAAAGTCATTGTACGGTTCGCCAAGGCTGGAGCGCAGAGTGGAAAGGTATGCTCGCATGAGGGTCCTCAGGCTCGTCTGTACCGGTGTCATATCGGTATATCTTGGCGCTTCTTGCCTCCCGCAATTGCGGGCGCAGCCGCCGGCGCAACCGCAAACGCCTCCCGCCACACCTCCTGCGCAGCCGCCCAAGCCCGCCACGCCGCCTCCCGGGGGATTCGAAAGCGTGCCGGTGCAACAGACTCCACCCCCCCCGCAGTTGGAGACTCCCAGGCCAGCGACTCCCACTGAGCGGCCGGTCGGCGGGAAGGTAATCGCGGCCATTGAATTCCGGGGAGCCCGGCGCACGCCGCAGGATACTCTCAAGGCGCAGATCTACACTAAGGCCGGCGATATCTACAACGAAGAGACTTTGCGCCGGGATTATATGCTGTTGTGGAATACCGGGCGCTTCGACGATATCACGCTCGAAACCGAGGATTCGCCCGACGGCGTCATCGTGCGCTTCGTCCTCACCGAACGACGCGTCATCCGCTCTATTCACTACGTGGGCAACAAATCGGTCAGCGAATCGGAAATCCTGGATCGCTTCAAGGAGCGCAAGGTCGGGCTGACGGTAGAGCAGCAGTACGATCCCGGCCGCGTGCAGCACGCCGCCACGGTAATCAAGGAGTATGAGGCCGAGCGCGGCCATCAATACGCCACCGTGGACCCGCAAGTGGAGCAGCAGCCGCCCACTTCGCTGTCGCTGACGTTCGTGGTGAACGAAGGCCCCAAGGTCAAGGTTGGCGAGATTAACATTACCGGTAACAACTCCTTCAGCAAGCGCTGGGTCACGTGGCAGATGAAGGAGACCCACCCGTATGGGGTTCCGCATTCCATCATCCTCGAAAATGTCTTCGCCAAGACGTTCGATACCGACAAGCTGGAATACGATCTGGAGAAGCTGCGCGAGGCGTACCAGGATAAGGGTTACTTCCAGGTCAAAATATTGGATCCCGATGTCAAGATTGTGCAGGAAGGCGGCAAGGGGTGGCGGCTCCCGCTGATCAAACCCAATAACCTGGGGATTTTCGCGAATATTCACGTGCCTGTCGAAGAAGGCCGGCTGTACCATCTGCACGATGCCAAGTTCGTGGGCGTGAAGCTGTTCCGCGAGCCGCAGGCGCTGTTGTCGCTGTTCGGCATGCGTGTGGGCGACGTCTTCTCTACCGATAAACTGCGCAAGGGCCTGGAGAATCTGCGCAAATACTATGGCATCCTGGGCTACTGGGACTTCTCGCCGGAGCCCGATGTAGAGGCCATTCCCGATACCGACCAGGTGGACATCACCATTACCGCGGATGAAGGCCACCAGTTCTTCGTTCGCCGCATCGATTTCATCGGCAACACCACCACGCGCGACAAGGTAATCCGCCGCGAATTCCTGCTCGACGAAGGCGATATCTTCAACAAGAATCTGCTCGATATGACGGTGATGCGGCTGAACCAGCTGGGTTACTTCGAGATGATGAAGGTGGAAGACGCCGTCGAAATCAAACGCAACCCGCAGGGCGACACCGTGGACATCACCCTCAAGGTGAAAGAGCGCGGCAAGAATTCCATCGGCCTGAATGGCGGCGTCTCGGGAATCGCCGGCAGCTTCGTAGGGTTCAATTACTCCACCAACAACTTCCTTGGATTGGGCGAGACCCTGTCGCTCAACGCGCAGGTGGGCACCATCCAGGACAACGTCAGCCTGGGCTTCACGGAGCCCTTTTTCATGGATCGGCCCATGCAGGTGGGCTTCACGGTCTACTACCGCCGTTTCGATTTCAACCAGGGCCGGGAGGCGTCCATCCTGGAGGGACAAAACCTCACCGCGCTATACAACCAGTTGGGCTCGCAAAACCTGCTCAACTACATCCAGAACAGCCACGGGATCACGATTTCCGCCAGCTATCCGATGCGCCGCCATTTCGCGCGTCTCGGCCTGACCCTGGGCTACGATATCTCCAACGTGAAAACGCTGACTACCGCGGCCGATAACTATTTCCAATACCTCGATTTCAGCGGCGTGTACGGGCCTAACTCGCTCAATGGCATCCGCACCGCCACCATTACGCCGTCGTACCTCTTCAACACCGTCAACCATCCCATTAATCCCACCAGCGGCCATAGCATTTACCTGGGCGTGGGCTTCGCCGCCACTTTCCTGGGCGGCAACGTCAACCTGATTACCCCCTCGGCGGACCTGAAGTACTTCCATCTGAGTCCCATCGGCAGAAAGCATGGCAATGTCCTGGCCTTCCACCTGCTCGCCACGCTATCCACGGGATTCAACGGCAAGAACATCCCGCCCTTCGACCGCGGATTCATCGGCGGCGAACAGGACGTTCGCGGCTTCCAGATCATGGGCATCACGCCCATCGGCTGGGTCGCGTCTTCCACCTCGATCCCCGTGCTCAAGGCCGACGGCAGCCCGCTTACGCAGCCGGTGGTCAGCAACGGAGCCATCACTGCCGCCCCGGTGAACATGACTATCCCTATCTATCAGCTCGTCACGCCGGGCGGCGACACCCGCATTATCGGAAACTTCGAGCACCGCATTCCCATCATCGCCAACGTGGTTACGCTGGCGCCTTTCTTCGATGTGGGCATCGATAAGATCATATTTCCGCACCAGCTCGTCCTCGCTCCCACGCGCACGGACGATCTGAATTCCCTGTTCCCGGAAGCGGCTTTCAACGGAAAGGTGCAAATCGCGCCTGAGACGCAGAAGATTCGTACCTCCACCGGATTGGAACTGCAGGTCATGCTCCCCGTGGTGAACGCGCCGTTCCGCGTGTATTTCGCGTACAATCCCACTAATGTGAGGGAGTATTTGCAGCCGCCGATTGTGGCCGACCCGGCGCTATTCCCCAATAACGCCACTTTCCAGTCTACGAAGAACCTTTTCAATCAGGCGAATTTCCCGTTCTTCGAACAGAACACCACGTTCCGCTTCACCGTCGGCAGGACATTCTAGCCCGCGGACGCCATATGGTATTTTCACACTAGGAGTTGCAGCTTGAAGAAGAATTCAGTCGTTATCACCGCAGTGCTTTACGGCGTCGCCGCTGGAGCGCTGGCTCACGCACAAGCCCCGGCCGCCGGCGGCGCTACCCCCACCAAAGTCGCCGTCATCAATTTGCAGGAAGCCATGGCGCGCACCAAGGAAGGGCTGAAGGTGGCCGCCGAAATGAACAACAAGTTCGGCCCCAAGAAGGCCGAATTCGATAAGCGTCAGGCCGATATCGAACAGCTCATCGATAAGCAGAACAAAGGCCGCGCCACCATGAGCGACGAAGCCAAGGCCCAGCTCGCCGCCGAGATTCAGAAGAAGCAGACGGATATCAAGCGTTTCGGCGAAGACTCGCAGTCCGAACTGGACACCGAAGAAGCCAAGGCCACTCAGGAACTGCAGATGAAGATGGGGCCGATCCTGCAGCAATACGCCATTCAGAACAATTTCGCCGTGGTGATCGATGTCGGTCAACAGTCGCCCGTACTGTGGTACGCCGCCGCGACCAATATCACCGACGTGATGGTGGCGCTCTACGATCAGCAGCACCCGGTGGCCGCGGCGCCCGCAACCGCTCCTGCTCCCAAATCAACCGCGACGGCTCCGCCCCCCGCCCCGCCTGCCAAGAAGCAGTAGGAGTGACCGCGCTGCGGGCTGGCCGATGAGAAATCTGTTGCCGATCTGCGGGCTGTTGGTGCTGGGGGCGGCCGGAACTGCGTCCGCCCAGGCACCGCCATCGGCCGCTCCCATCGTGGTTGCTTCCGGATCCGCTGCTACCCCTCCGCCCATCAAGGTGGCCACCATCTTCGGGCAAAATGCCATCGTCAGCACGCAGGAAGGGCAGAAGGCCAGCGCTGCCCTCACTGCTAAGTTCGCTCCCAAGCGGGAGGAATTCACCCGCAAGCAGGCGGAGTTGCAGGTGTTGCGCGACCAGTTGAAAAAGGGCCAGGCCACCATGGCTGCTGACGCGCGGGACCGCCTGAGCCAGACCATCGACGCCAAGAGTCGCGAGGTCCAGCGGCTGGGACAGGATAGCCAGGCGGCGCTCGATCAGGAAGAGGGCGCCCTGATGCAGCAACTGGGCGACAGGATGCTGGGCGTGATCGCGGATTATGCTTCCCGCAACGGCTACGCGGTAGTGATCGACGTCAGCATGCCCAACGGGCCGGTACTGTGGGCTTCTCCCTCGGTAGACATCACCAACGAGATCGTCAAACTTTACGATCAGGCTCATCCGTCCGCGGCCGCTCCGCCTTCCGCTCCGCCCGCCAAGAAATAGCTCTCCTGGGCGATCCCGCGCCCCTGTCTGAAGCGGGCAATCGGCGGTATAATTTTTTCAGGGAGTATATAACCCATGCGGATCGGTCCCGGGTTCGGTGTTGTCCTGTTGCTCACTTCGGGCGCTTACGCGCAGCGAGGCGGCGGCAGTGTGGTCAATCCTGCCGGCGGAGCGGGTACTCCGGGGGTCTCCCGGTCGCTCGGCAGCGTGGTCAATCCGGCCCAAGGTGGTCTCCGGGTGCCTGGCAGCCGAAGCGGCGGCAATAACAACAATCGTGTGGTGTACGCGTACCCGGTCTACCTGGGCGGCTACTACGCAACTCCTTATATCTCCGGCCCGGACGATTCGGGGGCTGTAGCGCCCGCTGCCGCACCGGCGCAGTCCACTGTCACCGTAGTAATGCCCCCGCAGCAGCCCGTGACGCCCGTGGTCATCAATTACAACTACGGCTCCGCGCCACCGCCCGCCGGTCCGGCTGTCGACCAGGGCGGCGACCGCGCGCAAGCCGCGGGCGACGATACCACCGAGCCTTCGCATTATCTGATCGCATTCAAGGACCACACCATCTATGCGGCCACGGCTTACTGGGTGGATGGCGATACGCTGCACTACTTCACCGCCGGCAACGTTCACAACCAGGCATCGCTGGCACTGGTCGATCGCGACTTCACCGAGCGCCTCAACAAAGAGGCAGGCCTCCAAGTGAAACTGCCGGCTCCCTCGAAGTAACCGCTTCCTTGCGGTCGCGGCTCGGAAACACGCACTGGCGGCGCTGTCGAAATAACCGCTCAATGCCGACACTGAGCCGCGACCGCAGGGAGCGGTCGCCGCATTACTCCCACTCGATGGTGCCCGGCGGCTTGTGAGTCAAATCGTAGAACACGCCCGCGATACCCGTAACTTCCAGGATCTCGCAGCACATCTGCCGTAACAGGGCATCGTCCATCAGGACCGATTGCGCCGTCATCCCGTCCACCGAGTCCACCGGCCGCAGTACCACGGAATCGGGCGCATCGGCGGTGCCCAACGGGATCAGGATCACCGGGAACTGCCATACCTTGCCGTCGTACCCACTCTCGTGCGAGAGGCGCCGGGCAATCGCATCGGCCCTTCGCAGACGCGCCAGGCGATCCGCCGTCAGGGAACAGGCGCGCACCCGCAGTTCGCTCCAGGGCGCGCGCAGTTCCACCGGGGCAATCACGCGATTCACGCCCGTCAGGCGATTGGTCAAATCGGTGGCGCGGGCGGTATCCAGCGTATCGATCGCCAGCACCGGCGCGTAGCTGCGCGCATCCCCCTGCACGCCGACCGACCGTATAGGGATGATGTAGCCTTCCGCGCTGGCCTCCACTTCCCCATCGCTGGCCGCGCACAGGCAACGAATCGCCAGGCCCGGACCGGGGAACGGGTGACGGTCCAACAACTCCGCCGGCAAGCCCAATTCACGGCCCACCTGGCGCACTTCATCTTTGTAAAAAGATCGCAGCGGCTCCACGATGCGGCCGCTGGCAATCAACTTCTGAATCCCCGCCACTCGGTTGTGGTGGGTCTTGATGAGCGCCGCTTTGGCCGTGCCGCCCGATTCGATGGTGTCGGGATAGATGGTGCCCTGCCCCAGCATCCAGTCGTGGCCCATCAGCCCTTCGCGCTCGATCACGTGCTCCTGTACCAGCACGAATTCCTCCCCGATGATGTGGCGCTTCTGTTCCGGATCGGTCACGCCCGCGAGCGCGCTCAGAAATTCATTTTCGGCCTGTTCCACCGAGAGGCCGCGGGCGCGCCGCACGAAATCGGTTTCGCCTTCCCGCATCAGCCCGGTATCGACGTAAACGCCGCGCACGCGGTCCTCGCCCAGGGCGCGCGTGGCCAGGGCAAAGGCCACGCTGGAATCCACTCCGCCGCTGACGAAGAAGAAGACTTTGCGGCCGCCTACACAGTCGCGAATTTCCTGCTCGATCAGGGGCACGCGATGGCGCGGGTCCCAATCGGGCACGCAGCCGCACACCCGGAGGACGAAGTTCGCCAGGTATTCCAGGCCGCGTGCCGTGTGGACCACCTCGGGGTGAAATTGCACGCCGTAGAGGCGGCGCGCGCGGTCGGCGATCGCCGCCACCGGGCAGGTGTCGGTGCGGCCGGCAATCGAGAAACCGTCCGGCACGCGGCCCACCAGGTCGCGATGGTTCATCCAGATCTGCTGCTTGCCGGCCAGACCGGCGAACATGGGGTCAGCCGTCTCGTCCAGTTCGAGCGTGGCCATCCCATACTCGCCCTTCTCGCCGCGGCGCACTTCGCCGCCCAGAACGTGAGCCATGATCTGCTGGCCGTAGCAGATGCCCAGCACCGCCTGGCCGCTCGCGAAAATTTCCGGGTCGACCGTGGGACTGCCGGAATCGTAAACGCTGCTCGGTCCTCCGGAGATGATCAGCCCCCGTGCGCCGCTCAGTTCCGCCGCCGGAGTCTCACTAGCGCGCACCTCGGCGTACACGCCCAGGTCCCTTACTTTGCGGGCTTCCAGGTGACAGTATTGTCCCCCCGCGTCAAGGACAATGATTTGCGGATTGGGGTTCAAGTAACGATGGTAGCAGGGCGGGGGGAGCTTTCAGCTGAGGAGTTGCAGAATTCGAAGAACCGCTTGCTGGCGCGCGCGGCTCGGAATGCCGCCTCTGTGTTTGCAGAGCCTACCGAGCCGCGACCGCGAGGGAGCGGTCGATCAGCCGAATATTGCAACTCCCTCAGCGTCCTACTCCACCCGCCCGTCGCGCATGCGGATGGTACGGTGCGCGAAGGCAGCGGCTTCCGGATTATGCGTGATCATCAGGATGGTCTGCCCCAGCCGCTGGTTCAGGTCGCGCAGAATCTCCAGCACCGCCTTGGAATTATCGGTGTCCAGGTTGCCTGTAGGCTCGTCCGCCAGCAGGATCGCCGGGTGATTGACGATCGCCCGCGCGATGGCCACGCGCTGCTGCTCGCCTCCAGAAAGCGCGTTGGGCTTGTGATCCAGGCGCTTTTCGATGCCCAGCAGGCGCAGCACTTCCTCGAAGTCCTTCCCCACCGGCCCGCGGGCGCCGGAGATATAGCGCGCCACCGCGATGTTGTCGCGCGCGGTAAGGTTGGGGAGCAGATTGAACTTCTGAAAAACGAATCCCACGGTCTTCTTGCGGAGGCTGGTGCGGCCGCCGTCCGTGAGGCTGGCCAGGTCCTGGCCGGCCACCTGCACCGTCCCCGAGGTGGGCGGCGTCAGTCCGCCGATGATGTGGAACAGCGTCGATTTTCCCGAGCCCGATGGGCCTACGATGGCCAGAAACTCGCCCGCCTGCACCTGCAGATCCGCTCCGCGCAACGCCGGCACGTCCACCTTCCCCACGCGGTAAGTCTTGCGCAAATCCCGCGTCTCGATGATGAAGCCGTTATTCATACGCCAGCGCCTCGATGGGATCGTGCCGCGCGGCGTTCAATCCGGGATATAGAGCGCCCAGCCCCGCACCCACCAGCGTGATGCCGCCCGCGATGGGCCACCAGAGCGGCACGATATCGATCGCCAGCGACGATGGCACAAGCGTGCGAATCAGCCACCAGGCGCCGAAGCTCATCACGATGCCGAGCACCGTACCGCCGATGCCCAGAACCATCGCCTCCGCCATAATGATCCGCAGAATAAAACTGTTCGAGCCGCCGATGGCCTTCAGGATGCCAATCTCGCGGGTGCGCTGCAGCACCGCCATGTACATCGACAGGCAGACCACCGCGAACCCGATCACCACGCCGATTCCCATGACGACGTACATGAATTCCGACAGCCCCGGGATATTGTTCACGTTGTATGTGGCCTCGGTGTATTCTTCCATGGGCTTGGCCTGGAGGCTGGTATTCTCTTCGATAAAGTGCACCACCGCGTCGATGTTGGAGGGGTCGTCCAGCTTGAGATAAATCGACGTCACTTTGGCCCCGGTGTCCAGAACCTGCTGCAGGGGTTTCAAGGAGACCACTACGCGGGCAAGTTTCCCGCCCTCAATGATGCCCACCAGGCGCCAGTCGTGATTGAGCAAGGTGACCCGCGCCCCGATCTGCAATTTCTTCTGCCGGGCATAGAGTTTGTCCACCAGGATATCGTCGGGGTCGCGTAAACCGTGCCCAGCCAGGTAGGTGAAGCCGCCGCTCATGGCGTTGAACTCGTCCTGGTTGAGCCCCGTGATGATGAGCGGAAAGTCGATGGAATGATTGATCACCCCCATGGCCTGCCGGACGTGCGGAACCTCGCCGCGGAAATAGGGAACGAACTTTTCCGGCACCGAGTCGGCGCTCTGTGCCACGCCGATGGTGGTGCTGGATGCCCGCACCAGGATATCGGCGCCCACGCCGCGGGCGCGCTCTTTGGCATCGTTCAACATGCCGGACGACAATCCCTGCAGGGTCAGAATCAGGGTCACCGGCACGCCGATCAGCAGGAAGCTGAGCAGGCTGCGCATGGGCTTGTTCTTGAGGTTCTCGATAACCAGCTTGGTGGTCACTT
>CAZARO010000142.1:0-8850 GCA_964487165.1 uncultured Solibacteraceae bacterium
GCACGGCATCGAGGGGGATCTGATTGGAAAAGACTTTGCTTTGCTGGTCGGTGATAGGCTGACCGTCGAGCGAAAAGGAGTTCGATGCGTGGTCTCCCAGCCCATGGAACAGGCCGTTTGAGTCGGCCGAGATCCCCGGGGTCGCCAGGGTCACCAGCGAACTGAGCGAGGAGGACTGGTTCTCGAGCGGCAACTTGTCGAAAAGGTTACGATCGACGTCGGTGTGGGTATCGGGCACATTCTCGATCAGATCGCTGGCGGCGGTTACGCTTATGGATTCGGTTCCGCCGGCGAGCTTCAAGGTGATCTTCACATCGAGTGGAATTGGGGTGCGTAGAGCCAGATCCTGTTCGCCCGTCTGGAAACTGGGTGCGGAAGCGGTGAGGTGATAGTTGTTGTAAGGGATGTTCTCGATCTCGAACTTGCCCTGGTCATCCGTCATAACGCTCCGGACGTAGTGGGAAACGGGGTTTTGAATAGTGACGGCCGATCCTTTGATGGCCGCGCCGGAGGGATCGAGGACCGCGCCGCGGACTGTTCCCGATTGCGCATACAACGGAATGGCCGCGGCTAAGACTACCGCACAGAAAGCGAGGATTTTCTTCATTGCATCAGTATCCGGAAGTTACATTGCAGTTCCCTAGCCAATTCTGGCCAGCGGATGCGGCAGTTGAGGGAGCGGGCGCTAACCATCCATGAGCGGACTAGCGGCGATTTCCAGGGTAGGGCACGCTTTAACTTGCCGAGGCGAGCGGAACTGGCCGGTACAAACTGACTCTCACTAACCACGCGCACTAGCTGAAAGCCAAGTCACCGCCAATCAAGATCCTCCTTGTTCGAAATCGTACGTCGGTTAGTAGCACCGAGACGGCTCGCGGGGTGGTTTTCCTGCTGAGGCATGTCCTACCGCCGCGGCAGAAGGCGGGCCGAGTTCAGGATGAATAGCAGCTCCGAGCAGACGTGAATCAATGCCGCCAGCACCGGATTCAACAACCCGAACGCCGCCAGTCCCACACCCACGCTATCCACTGCCAATGTGCCCACGAAATTCGCCCGGATGATCGCACGGCACCGCCGTGCGACCTTGAGCACCTCGGTAAAACGCAATAAGTCATTGCCTAACAGGACGACGGAAGCACTCTCCCGGGCGACGTCGGTTCCGGATCCCATCGCCACGCCCACGTTTGACTCCATCAGTGCCGGCGCGTCGTTCACTCCGTCGCCAACCATCGCCACCACCCGGCCTTGGGAACGCAGTTGGCGGACGCGAGTTACCTTCTGTTCGGGCAGTAACTCCGACTGCACCTCGTCTACGCCGAGTTCCCTGGCGGTGGCATCCGCGATCTCCTTCCGGTCACCGGTGAGGAGGACGGTCCGCAGGCCGAGACTTCGCATTTCGGCCACCGCGGCGGTCGCTTCGGAACGGAGGACGTCGGCGATCCTGATGGATCCCATGAGGAAGCCGCCACTTGCCACCATGACCTCGGAGAACTGTTCCGGCGCGGTTCCATCCGGTGGAACCAGCAGACCGTGTTGTTCCAGGAGGGCGCGGGTGCCGACGAGTGTGCGCTGGCCTTCCACCTCGCACACCACGCCCATACCCGGGGTGTATCGGAAGGCCTCGGGTTCCCCGATGGGCAAGGCCCAGTCAGCCGCTCGCTTGACGATCGCCTTGGCCAGCGGATGTTCCGAAAAGCGCTCTGCGGTGGCGGCCACCCGCATCACGTCTGGCGGCCGGTAGCCGTTGTAAACGTGGACGTCTACAATCTCCGGTGCGCCGAGCGTGAGCGTGCCGGTCTTGTCGAGCACTACGGTGTCAACCGAGCTCAGTACCTCGAGATACAGCCCGCCCTTTATGATGGCTCCTTTGCGCGCTGCGCGGCCTATCGCGCCCAGGATGGCAAGCGGGGTTCCGGCGGCGATGCCGCAAGCTCCCGCCACCACGATCACCGATATGGTGGACCGCGCATTATGGGTAATCAGAAAGGTCAGTGCCGCGCAGCCCAAGGCGAAATAAACCAGGTAACCCGCGAAGCGATCCGCCATACGTTGAATGGGCGCGCGGGAACGCTCGGCGCGCTCCACCGCCTCTATGATTCGTCCAAACGCGGTGTTGCGTCCGATCTTTTCCGCGCGGATTTCCAGGATCCCCGATTGGTTGATGGTGCCCGCGAAGACCGGCGTGCCCGCAATCTTTTCCACCGGCATGGACTCGCCCGTGATGGTCGACTGGTCGACGAAGGAGTGCCCCCCGGCAACCACGCCGTCCACCGGAATTCGGCCGCCGGGGCGGACCAGTACGACGTCGCCAACCGCCACTTCCGAGAGACTTCGCGCGGAAACCTGCCCCGCCGATCTCACCTCGGCGGTTTGCGGCAGCAGGTCCAACAGCTCCCGAATGGCGCGTCTGCCGCGTCCCACGGTCATGCCCTCCAGGATTTCGGCGATCAGCACGAAAACGGTGATGAGCAGAGCCGTGAAGAACTCGCCAATCGCCGAAGCGGCTACCAGCGCGATGGTCATGGAAAGCTCCATAGTCATACGCCGCTCCAACAGATCGGCGATGGCTTCCTTGAAGATGGGATAGCCGCCGATCAGGACGCCGAACACCGCGAGGATGTCAACGCCGCGCACGCGTGGAACCACTTGGGCCCACACGAGGATGAGAACGACCGCTACGAACGCGACCCGCGCCCATTCGAGCCAGCCCTCGTCGTGATCGAGATGCTCTTCGTGATCATGGTCGTGGCCGTGCTCAGGGCCATGCTCGGGATTGTGCTGGTGGTGGGAGTTCGCCGCGGCCTGTCCGCGAGGCTCTCCAACGCTAGCGCTTGCCATTTCCCCTCCTCGTTAGCTCACCTCAGGTAAGCTCGTAGAACGTCGATCAACTCTTGCGCGGCTCTGGCCTTTTCGGAGGTCGGATCGTGGTCGGGATCCATCACATGGAACCGTATGTGCCCGTCCAGCACCTCCGCCATCAGCGAATTGAACGCACCCCGGCACGCGGAAATCGTGTGCAGGATTTCCGAGCAGTCGGCCTCTCGTTCGATCGCATTCTCAATGGACTCAACTTGCCCGCGTATGCGGCGGACGCGATTGAGCATCTTCTTTTTGTCCCGAAGTATGTGGGCCAGAAGCCACCTCCCATGTCGTTTTTGATAGCATACCCCACATGGTATATAATTTTCAAGAGGCCTGACACCCGATGAACGCGACGTGCCATCCCGTAACCACCAAGCGCCTGGTGATCGGACAGGTTTCCGTTTGCATTGGCTGTTGCTGCGGGCAGACCGAGCGGGGCAAGCCCGCGGTGCCCGTGGAGTGGCTCAAGACGGAATGGCGGCGGCTGGGTCTCCTGAAGAATATCCAACTCACCATCAGCGTCTGCCTGGGCCCTTGCGATGTTCCGAACGTGGTGCTGATAGCTACAGCGGGCGAAAACCTGTGGCTCGGCAACATTGACCGCTTTGAGTACTACCGCGAAATTGTGGAATGGGCCGCGGAGAGCAAAACCGCGGGCCGGATGCTGCCGCTCTCCAAAGAACTGCTGCGGCACAGACTGGACCCCTTTCGGTAGAGCTACCGCTCCAGAAAATACCGTACCTGGGTATATAGAGCCAACCCTGGTGTCTGCTCTACCAGTGCAGAATCTGTCGGATGTTGTGGGCCTGCCGTTTACTGACCACCAGTTGCAGCCCATTGCTCAGGGTGATGAGCCAGCGCTGGCTGCTGAGCGCGCTCATCTTGCGAATATGGTTCACATTCACTACCGCGCTGCGATGCACCCGGCGAAAATCGCTTACCGGCAGCCGCTGTTCGATACCGCTCAGGGATTGCGTGGCCAGGAAACGTTGGCTGGCAGTGATGATCCATACCAACTCGCGCTCCGCCTGAAAGGCCAGAACCTCTTCGGTGTCGAGGAGGAGGTACTCGGCGCCGCTGCGGCCTACGATCTTGCGTCCATTGGGAGTTGGCGCGGAAACCGCTGCCTGCGCTATCCTGGCGGCGTGATTGGCGATTTCCAAGGGCTGATGGCGCAGGCCGCGGGCCCGTTCGACGGCTTTTTGCAAGCGTAAATCCTCGACCGGTTTCAGCAGATAGTCGATGGCGCCGGCCTCGAACGCCTGCACGGCGTGCTGGTCGAACGCGGTCACCACGACGATCATTGGCAGGGCCTTCCCGCCTAGGTTGCGCACCACTTCAAAGCCGCTCATCACGGGCATCTGCAGGTCGAGAAACACCAGTTCGGGACGTAATATTTCGATCTTCGCCAGTGCTGAGCGGCCGTTGTCAGCCTCCCCGACCACTTCTACATCGGGCAGGAGTTCCAGCCCTTCCCGAAGCACGCGTCGGGCGATTGGCTCGTCGTCGACGATGAGAGTCGAAATGGTGACACGGTCCATCTATGTCAGATGTACGCCCGTCCCACCCGGAACACGCAAAGAAAAGTGACAGGCGGACCACTTGTTACGCGTGAGCGGGCGGAAACCGCCGGTGCGCGGCGCGCGTGTGGGGCAGGATGCCATTCTGTCGGGCATGGCCCGGTGCGGGCCACCTAAAGGTCATGAAAACCCTCGTGGGGCAGGCAATCGTGCCTGCAGGCGGCCTTTCAGGCCGCCGCCGAATCTGAACAGACCACTCACGAGTTCGCAGGTATTTTCTCCGGCTTCGTGTCTCGCAGGCATCGTACAGCAAAGCCCGAAACAGTCCGACCGGTGACAGAGACGCCGGCTGAAAACCGGCCTGCAGCCAGGATTGGCTGCCCCACGAATGGCCAAAGCCCAGCGGCCACCTGAAAGGCGGCCTGCAGCCAGGATTGGCCGCCCCACCGACCGCCCACAGCAGGTTTTCGACGGTGCCCCACAAGTCAGTGTCGAACCACGGCGCCTTTGCTCACGTCCGAATCGGTGGTCAGCGTTCCCTCGGAATCCGCCACGCGGATTCCGCTCGAACCCGCGCCGGAAACTTGCAGCGCGGGCATGCGCGATTGGCGCATGACGTTCTTCACGTTCCGCAGCGTCATTCGCGTGGGCACGTTCACGCCGTCCTTCGATGGCGATGTCGTGCAAATCCGCCGCCCCAATGTTTAAGGCTACGCGATGAGGAGAACGTCACTGGTTTTGCGAAAGTACCGCTAGACAACGAGCGTCTTCAAATACGCCACGCTCGCGGCCGTCAGGTCCCAGCTCAGTTCCACGAAGTAGTTCTTGAGACCGCCAGTCTTGCCCGCGGCGAATATCCGGGCCCAATCGAGGCCATCCTTGCCGACGGCCACCGTGGAGTCCCCGGCGACACCCTGTAAATGCATGGAGAGGAACCGCCCCGGGTATTTCGTAAAGTACATGACGGGATCGCCCACAACTCTCATCGCGGACATCTGGAATTGCATTTTGACCAACTTGGGATCTAGCAATTCGAGCAGGACTTCGTAGGTCAGCCGCCCATCGACGCGCGACGTCTCGAAATTCTCGTCGTGCAGGAACTGCTGGATGCCGGCCTTGGCGGCCACTTCGCCGATCTTGTTATATTCCTCCGCTGCCCGCTTCACTGCATCCATGGTGGTGATGCCGTTCTGCATCTGCCCGCCCAGGCTCGCCGTACCCATCTGCGTCATGCCGATGTCCTGGGCCCAGCCGATCCTTTCCTGCTGCTTATTGCGCAGCTCACTCATGCTGAAGTGGGAGCTGGGACACTTGAGCCCGTGGTCCTCAATGATCTTGCGGGTCTGCTTCCCGTCCGTGAGGCTGGAGAACTCGGAATACCCCGGCGAACACAGCTCGATGATCCCCACCCCCAGGGCCGCCAGATCCTGGCACACGCCGGCAAAATCGCCAGTGCGAATCCTTTGCCGGTGGGGATACGTCTGGCTCCCTATGGGCAGCCCCAGCGGGTTGGCGCGCACCGCCAGGGCGCCCGTGGAAAGGAGCGCCATCAGCTCTCTTCTGGAGATGGCAGGCACGGTTACTGGCCGCCGCGTCCGCGTCCGCCGCGGGCGGGTGGGTTGCGCGCCGCCGTCATCAGCTCGGCGAATTCCGCCTTCGTCATTTTCAGCTTGTCGGGATGCGCGTTCACCCATTTCTCGAATGCGTCCAGCTTTTGCGCGTTCCAGCCGCCTTCGAATTCCGCCCCGTTGGCGCCCTGCTTATTCAGTTCGAAATTGAAGGCGTCCTGCAGATTGGTGAACTCCGCTTTGCCGATGGCCGCCGCGGCCAGCACCGCCGGAATGAAGATCACGCCATCCTGTTTAGCCAGCACCAGGTCGCCCGGCAGCACCACGGCGCGCCCGATACGAACCGGCACGTTGATCCCCGTCAATTGCATCTGCGCCCAGGCCGAAGGATCGTAGCCGCGATAAAAGCCGTTCAAATTGGCGATTTCGCGATTCTCTTCCGCATCGCGGATTCCGGCGTCGAAGATGAAGCCCGAATGAGTGTGGGCAGCGATTCCGCTCCCCAGGTTGGAGCCGATCAGCGTGCCTTCGACGATTTTTCCATAACCGTCGCACACCATGGTGTCGCCCATCGTCAGTTCGTTGATCACCCAGCTATTGGTCCCGCTGACGCGGCCTTCCGTCTTGCCCTCGGCGCTCACCGCGGCAGCCATGTCGGGCCGGCGCGGCATGAATTGCGCCGTGAGAGCGCGGCCGGCGAACGCCTTCTCCGCATGCAGAGCCTGCCAGCCGCTCTCGAACTGGTTCATGTAACCCTGGCCGCGGATGTACTCCCAAACGTCCTCGATGGAGACGTCGAGCGCGCGCTGCAGCAAATTGTCGGCTACCTTCGGACGGCCGTCGGGAAAGCGATCGCCCTTCCATTCCGAGGTGTAGAACAGGATCTGTTCCTTGGTCTGCTTGATCTGGCCGAAAGCTGTCGCGGCTCCGAAAATCGTAAAAATTATCAGAATTCTGGAAATGGTCGTCTTCATTGCAGTATCCTTCCGGCCTCCTGGCCACCAGCTATTGTATGTCCAAGCGCCGCGCCATTTTCGGAGCGGCTCTTATAATCCCGCGGGGAAAAGCCCGTCGCGCCGCGGAACACCAGCCCGAAATAACTCTGATCGCAAAATCCCACTTCCTGGCTGATCTCGGCGATGGTTTTTTTCGTCGCAGTGAGCAGCGCTTCGGCCTTGGCGATGCGGAAATGGTTGAGGTAGACCACGAACGGCTGTCCCGTGGTCTGTTTGAAGAAGCGCATGAAGCTCGACTTGCTCATGCCCACCGTGAGCGCGGCCTGCTCCACCGATATGGCCTCGCCGAAACCGTGCTCGATGAACTCGAACAGCGGCGCCAGGCGCTGCAGATCGCCATGTTTGCGCACGTAGATATCTTCACTGCCGCGGAACTCCGCATAATGATTCACCAGCAGCACGAGAATCATTTTGAGGTACGTCTTCACGGAGAGACGGCCGCGAAGATTCCCGGCGGGCAGTTCCCGCGAAGCACGCAGCATCAGGTCGACAACCTGCGCGGGAACGCCCGTGCCGGCCGGCACCACATGCGGAAAATCGTCACCCTGCACCAGGAACGGCATCAGGTATTCGATATCGTCGCCGCTCCTTTCCTTGCCGCGGATGAGTTCCGGAAGGAAGGTGAGCAGCGCCGCTTTCACCGGCCCGGGACCGTAGGAGCAGGAACGGTGCAATTGCGTGCTTCCCATTATGAACAGGTCGCCCCGCTTCACGGGAAGCAAACGGCCCTGGACGTCGAAGACCACGTCGCCGGAGTGCAGATAGAGGACCTCGAAATAGTCGTGGCGATTAGGCCGGATGCCGCGCTTGCGGTCGAATTTCAGAAAGCGTACATCAATCGGAAACTCCCTGCAAAACGGCCACCAGTGGACCATCTGGGCATTGATCTGCGGCTCAATGACAGAGTACGCATCTTCCCACTGGCGATCGATAAACGATCTCATGGCGGCTCCCGTCGCGGCGCAACTTCCCGCGCAAGCATGGCGCGGAACAGTTCCAGTATAATCCGGCGCGCGGCGGCCGGGTCCCCGAATATGAAGGAAGAAAAAAGAAGGATACCGAAGGGTATTGAAGGCAGAATGGCGACCCGGCGGCCGCCATTCTGAGTTCAGCTTCGCGCTCAAGCGCGGCGGCTGGCTTCTTCCTCTTCGCGGATCATGCTCCACAGCCGGTCCCCGGAGCGCTCCGTGTTCCATTCCGGAGCGGGCGCAAAATACGCGGTATTGGGCCGAAGATGCTGCTTGCAGACTTCATCGTTCAACGTGATGCCGAGGCCGGGTTTGTCCGAAACCTTGATGAAGCCCTTGTTGATGATCGGTTTCTCGATGCCTTCCACCATATCCTGCCACCACGGCACATCCAGCGAATGGTTTTCGCACGCCAGGAAGTTCTCCGTGGCCGCGGCACAATGTACGCTGGCAATCGCGCCGACGGGAGTTCCGGCGTAGTGCATCGCCATGGGGACGCCGTATTCCATCGCCCGGTCGCCGATCTTGTGGGTCTCCAGGATTCCGCCCGACGTGGAAATGTCGGGGTGAATCTTGCTGACGGCGTGGCGCTCGCACAACTTCACGAACTCTTCTTTCAGATAGATGTCCTCGCCGGTCAGAATGGGCGTGGGGCTCTCGGCGGTGATGTGCGCCAGCATGTCGGTGTACTGCCACGGAATCACATCCTCGATCCACGAGAGGTTGAACTTCTCATATGCCTTGCCCAAGCGGATGATGGAGTTCACCCCCAGGTGGCCCAGATGGTCGATAGACAGCGGAATCTCCATGCCGACGGCCTCGCGCGCCGCCTGCACATACTCGCACAGCCTGTCGATGCCTTTTTGAGTGATCTCGTTAGCCACGAAGGGATGCATCAGTTGATTGCGTTCCCACG
>CAZARO010000143.1:0-8797 GCA_964487165.1 uncultured Solibacteraceae bacterium
TAGACATCGGGATTCTGCGCCGTGCCGCGCATCACCGGCTGGTTGGGATTGAGGCCGCGGGCGCGATGGGCGCGCACCAGGTCCTCGTCGATCATGGCGCGCAGGTCGGCGGCGGTAAGCTGTTCCACTTTGGCGACTTCGTGGGAAGTGCGGAAGCCGTCGAAGAAGTGGATGAAGGGCAGGCGCGCTTCCAGGGTGGCGGCCTGGGCGATGAGCGCCATGTCCATGACTTCCTGTACCGAGTTGGAGCTCAGCATGCCGAATCCGGTGGCGCGCACCGCCATGACGTCGCTGTGATCGCCAAAAATGGAGAGAGCGTGGGTGGCCAGGGCGCGGGCCGCCACGTGGATCACCGTGGAGGTCAACTCCCCGGCGATTTTGAACATGTTGGGAATCATCAGGAGCAGGCCCTGGGAGGCGGTAAACGTGGTGCCCAGAGACCCGGCCTGCAAGGCCCCATGGAGCGCGCCGGCGGCGCCGCCCTCACTCTGCATCTCGACCACCGTCGGCACGGTGCCCCAGATATTGGTCTTCTGTTCAGCGGACCACTGGTCCGCCCATTCCCCCATGTTGGAGGACGGCGTAATGGGATAAATAGCGATAACTTCGTTGGTCTTATGGGCCACATAGGCGGCTGCTTCGTTGCCGTCGATGGTGACCTTGGGACGAATGTTGGCGGATGAGCTAGTCAACTCTCCCCTCCTTACCAGTATGGGATTCACTTTCTTAAACCACATTATAAGACCTTTATGTCGTAAAAATCTACAGATTTTTAAGTCTGAAATACCTAAATTGGGCAAGATGCTCACAGGATAGGCTTTAGCTGTCGGAAGCGACTGCCTCTCGGGCGTCGGCTTTGCCGACGATGTCCCGGGAGGACATCGATCGGCGAGCTGCGCTCGCCTTTGGCACGCTGAAGCCCGCGCCACCAAGATGTGTCCATCCGCCAGCTCGCCAGTTAGGGAACAAAATGTCCAAACGCCATCGGCGGGCCTTGCCCGATAGCGCCCTTCTGCCAACCTAAGTAAACTAACGATTTGTTTTAGTTGAGCTGATAATATCTATGTGTCCACAACCCGGCTGGCAACGCTGGCCAGTCTGGCCGCCGCGATTGCCGTGCTGATGGCGTCGTGCGCGCGAGCGCCGTTGCCGCGTGTCTACCGCATGGGCTTCCAGCACTCTCCGCCGCGGCAATTTATATCGAGTACGGGCCAGCCCTATGGACCCGCTATCGAGACCATCCGCGAGGCCGCCCGGCGGGCCGGCATAGCCCTGGAGTGGACGCCCGCGCCTGACGGACCCGACGCGGCCCTGGCAAAGGGAACCGTCGACCTGTGGCCGCTGGTGGCCGACTTGCCTGAGCGGCGCGCGCAATTCTATATCAGCGAGCCTTTTGAAGAGAGTTCCTTCTGGCTGGTCTCGTTGCGCACCCGCAACCTGCAGCGAGGGGAAATGTCCGGGCGTACATTGGCCCATACGGGAGGGCTTTCGGAACGAATGGCCAGGAGATATTTCCCCGGCTCCCGCCTGTCGCGGCTGCCTGACCGGTTGGCCATGATTCAATCCCTGTGCCGGGGCGATTTGGAAGCCGGCCTTCTGGCGGGCAGCCCCCTGGATAGCTACCGGATGGCCAACGGGGACCCGGTCTGCGACCAGGAATTGTCTTTTCATCCCACGCCCGTGGCCCGCCTCTTATCCGGCGTTGGCGCCACCAGAAAAACCCCTGGGGCGGTGCAGGCGGCCGATCGCATTCGCGAGCAAATCGGTGATATGGCGCAGGATGGCACCCTGACGGCTATTCAATTCCGGTGGTATGCCAATCCCTTTCACGAATCCGGCATCCTGGAGAGTATTTCGCGCGCCCGGCTGGAGAATCGCCTGCTTCTGGCGGGACTGCTTTTTGTGGCCGCGGCACTCGGGCTGGTGATTTGGCTCACGCGCAGGCTGCGAACCGCCAAGCGGCACGCGGAACGCGCCACCATCGCGAAATCCGAATTCATGGCTCACCTGAGCCACGAGATTCGCACGCCCATGAACGGGATTATCGGCATGACGGGGCTGGCGTTGGGCACGGAGCTGACCGCCGAACAGCGGGATTACATCGAGACGGCCGAAGGCTCGGCGGAATCGCTGCTGCGTATCCTCAACGACATTCTGGAATTCTCCAAGATGGAGGCGGGAAAGATGGAGCTCGTCAGCGAGCCTTTCCTCCTCAAGCGCACCGGCAGCGACATGCTCCGGTTGTTCGGCTTCGCCGCGCGCAAGAAAGGGCTGCGGCTGGAATTCGAACTGGATCCGGCGATTCCGGCGGTCCTGGCCGCCGACGACGGGCGGCTGCGGCAGATTCTGATTAACGTGGTCGGCAATGCCATCAAATTCTCGGAAAGCGGCAGAGTGTGCATCGCGGTTTCTCAGGAGGCGCGAGAGGGCGCGAAAGTACGCTGCCATTTCACCGTGACCGACGATGGAATCGGCATCCCGCCGGACAAGCATCGGCTGGTCTTCGCCCCGTTTGAACAGGCCGATGCTTCCACCACACGGAAGTTCGGTGGTACCGGCCTGGGGCTTTCCATCTCCAGCAAGCTGGTGCAGCTCATGGGCGGCGAAATGTGGGTGGAGAGCCCGTGGCACGATGGCGAAGGAAGCGAGCGGAAGGGCAGCCGGTTTCACTTCACCGCCTGCTTCGAGATCAGCCAGCAGCCCGCGCCGGAAGAGGCCGCGCCGCGGGTGCCCGCGGCCACGCGCCCGCTGCGCTTGTTGGTGGCGGAGGACAACCCGGTGAACCAGAGAGTGATCGCCGCTTTGCTGGAAAAGCGCGGCCACTCGGTGCGCGTCACCGGCGACGGCGCCGCCGCGCTGGCGGCCCTGGAGCGGGAACAATTCGATATCCTGCTAATGGATATCCAGATGCCTGTGCTGGACGGTCTGGAAGCCTGCCGTCGGGTCCGTGCCCACGAGGGCCACACCGGGGAACACCTGCCGATCATCGCCATGACGGCACACGTCTTGAGCGGAGACAAAGAACGATGCCTGGAGACCGGCATGGACGGCTATATCAGCAAGCCGATCCAGCCGCGCGAGCTGGACCTGGCCATCGAATCCGTGTGTGTGCCGGTGCCGAAACCGTAGACGGGAAGATAAGAATTGGCAGTACAATTGATGCGTCCAGGAGGCCAACCGGAAGGTTTGTGAACTATTCGCATTGGCTGCTATGTAGCGTTCTCCTCATTTCCACCCCAGGCCGGTGTGTTGCCGGAAAGATCACTAAGGAAACCGTCGAGTTTCGGGGGCAGAAACGCAGCTTTCACCTCTTCGTCCCTAAGGATCTCCCGTCCCGCGCCGTGCCCCTTCTTGTGGCACTTCACGGCAGCGGCGGCAATGGCGGCAGCATGATCGACCAATGGAGAGATCTGGCGGAAGAGGAGAAGGTGATTCTGGCCGGGCCCGATTCGCGGAATCCCGACTTCTGGGCAGCCCCGGTGGACGGCCCCGACTTTCTGTACGACATCATCGAGCGCTTGAAGAAGACCTATCCAATCGACCCGCGGCGCATTTACCTTTTCGGCCACTCCGCGGGCGCCGTCTTCACCCTGCTGACTTCCATGTGGCAGTCGCAATACTTCGCCGCGGCCGCGCTCCACGGCGGTGCCTTGGAAGACTTCGAGGCTGTGGACGGCATCGCGGCGGCAAAGCGCAAGGTCCCCATGGTAATCCTCTCGGGAACTGCCGATCCCATATTTCCGATAACCGCCGTCCGCCTCACGCGCGACACATTGAAGAACGCGGGGTTCCCGATCTCACTCGTCGAAATTCCGGGTCATGGCCACAATTATTTTGCGATCTCCTCAAAAGTCAACCATCTGGCTTGGGATTACCTGAAGCAATATGTACTGCCCGCCGAGCCGTACTACGAAGCCGCGACGAGGAACCCCGCCGTAGCCGCGGAATTCCTGGGAACATGGGAAGGTACGCTCGTGGTCTTCGGTCAGCGGTTACGGTTTGTCTTCAAAGTGGCGAATGAGGACGGCGGGGCGAGCGGTGTGGTGATTAGTCCCGACCAGGGCGGCGCCGAGGTTCCCGTGACCGTCATCGCGCAGAAGGATTCCAAGCTTACGCTGCTTGTGATGGCGGGCGTGGGAGGCGAATATCGGGGCGAAATTAATAAAGACGGCACGGAGCTGAACGGCACATGGTCGCAATCCGGAGCCGCTCTCCCGTTGAAGCTCAAGAAGGGCCGCACGTAGGCGATACCGTATGTCACCATCCGGCGCCGTCTGCATCTTGGAAGACAGAAGCTGGAAGACAGAAGCGGCCCCTGCGGGTCCGAAGAAGTCTGACAGCCTTGGCGGGCTGTCGTTCGCGGGCTGAAGCCCGCGCCACCGGTGGGGTGGGCTTCAGCCCGCCAGTTTGGGAGCAAATGGCCAAACTCCAGAAGTCGGAATGGCAGTGGAGAGCGGCGGTTTAAAGTCTTCGACCTGTGGGGTTAGACAATGCCCGAATGGCTTAGCGTAGCCGGCTTTCTGCTGGCGTACTTCGTCGTCTTGAAATGGGTGCTCCCCAAGCTCGGCATCCCTACTTGAATGGCGGACTCCTGCGACGTCGCGGCGCGACGTAAAGAAGAGAAATCGGAACCGCCGGCTACACCGGACAAGACGGCACGCTAACGGCATCATTTCCGCAGCAGGAGCGCCCAGTCGCTGTGATCGGGTGCGTCCGGCGAGGTCCAGACCGGACCGTCGGCGGCGCCTATAGGCACAATCTCGCCCGTGAACCCGCTGAACCATTCAGCCCGATAGCGGCCCGGTTCCAGCTGCAGCGTGACCTTCCCGCCATTGGGGAGATAGGCGGCGTAGGTTCTGCCCGGCTCCGCCAGACAGTACGCGCCGTTGCTGGCCAGTTCGTCATGCGGGTTGGTCTTCCACCATTCGAATCCGGTAAAGAAATCCACCATGTGGGCGTACCCGACCAGCATGGTCATGGTGTCGTCGCCGCGCCCGTTCACCCAGCCGCCGCCGGTATCGGGCCAGATGTTCGTCCCGCGCCGGGCGGTCTCACCGGCCGTGCCATATGCTCCCGCCATGGCGATGTCCCAGGCCGTCCGGCGCAGCACTTCGGCGGAATCGCCGGGAGGCGCCGGAGCCCACTTGGGGTAGTGATCCTCGTAGCCGTATTCTTCGTTGGTTTGCGGGATGATCCGGCCGGTCAGCGTCTGCAGCCGGCGGCTTTCCAGCATAAGCGCATGCTGCGTTCGCGACCAGTCCTGCAGGCTGGTGAATCCGAACCAGTCCGCGGCGCGATCCTGGTGCTCGGTGTGTACCGGATGGGAGCTGGCGAGGTGCTTGTAGGGATCCCAGCCTTCCAACAGCGTGCCGGTCTCACGGGCCCATTTCTCGTCGCGGAACGAGTCGAGGTCGTCGCCCAGGTCCCAGGTAATGTTGGAGAACGCGGAGAGGCGTGCCGCCGCATAGCGGATGTAGCGCCGCTCGTCGTCGCTGCCCGCGCCGGGATGGACGCGGCCGTCCGCGATATCGAGAATTACCGAGATGATGAAATCGTGCTCGCGCGCGAATTGCAGCATGCGCTCGAATCTCTGCCAATGCTCGATGCGGAAGCGGGAGTAGTCGAACGCCGGGTGGGAGAAATCGGCCGCGTTTTCGGCGGGCCAGGGGCTGAGAAAAACGGTCCACTGATCGGTGTTCATCACGGGATCGCCATAAGCCAGGTTGGTCCTCCCGGCGAGCAGCACGCGCGCCCGGTTGACCTTGAGCCGGTGCAGCCGCTCGAGGCTGAAGCGGATGATGCGTTCCTCCTTCCATCCCATCAGCCAGAAGGCCGTCGTGCCGTTGAAGAAGTAGTGCTCGCCGGTACCTTCCCAGATGAAGTGCCAGGGGTATTGCGGATCGACGCGGATGGGCCCGCGGCGATGGCCGTCGGAGGCGTGAAACGCCCCGGAGTGAGCTTTCTGCGCGCCGCCCTGATCGTAAGTCACGGAGTAAGTGTAGTCGCCCGGAGACGGCGGCATGAAGCGAATGCGGAAGGTGCTTCCGTCGGCGGAATCGCAGAAGCCGTCGGCCGTGAAACGCTGCGCGGATCCGGCCTTGCCGAAAGAGCCGCGAACCGCCACGTCGGTGAAGGGATTGGCGGCGTCGGGAGATGCGATCGCGACGGCCACCTCCACGAAATCGTAGGCCTCCACCGATGTTGCCGATTGCGAGAAGGTGATTTCTTTCGGCGCGGCCGAGGTCCACAGGGCGGTGAACAGGAGGCCGGCCGCGGCGAACAGTGGGCTTTTCATTTGAACTGATGCTAACGCGTTTCGTGCGCCCCAGCGGCCCACGATGTTCTAGACTCTGGGTATGAAACTGCCTACGTCGTGCTGTCTCATCCTCTTCGCCGGCCCGCTTGCGGCGCAGGTGCCAGTGGCCTCGCAGACGCCGCCGCGGCCGCGGTACGAGGTGAAGCGCGCGCCGTCGCCTATCCAAGTGGATGGCAAACTCGATGAGAAGGCCTGGGCAGCCGCCGCCCCCATCGTGCTCATCTTCCCCTGGGAGTCGCAGACCGGCGCCAAACAGAAGACCACCGTTCGCGTCCTGTGGGACGACCAGAACCTGTACATCGGCTACCAGTGCGAGGACGCCGACATTACCGCCCAGTTCACCGAGCGCGACGACCCCACTTACCGCGACGACGCGGTGGAAGCCTTCCTCAACCCGCGGCCTTCGCAGACCGACGTTTACTTCGGCCTCGAAATGAATGCTCGCGCCGTGCTCTACGATTACGTCTCCATCAAGTCCGCGCAGTACGTCCTCAAGCGCTTCAATCTGCAGGGCGTGCAGCTGGCCACATTTATCGACGGCACGCTGAATGCGCGCGGCGACCGCGACAAGGGCTGGAGCCTGGAGGTCGCCATCCCGTGGGCCAACTTCGAGGAGCTGGCGCGCCGCCCCGAGGCGGGCGACGTTTGGACCGCCACGTTCAACCGCTGGGACGGCGTGGAGCCCGACCGCCGGCTCAGCATGTGGGTGGATCCGCTGGATCGCAGCCCCAACCCCCACCATCCCGAACGGTTCGGCGACCTGGTCTTCGCGAAGTAACTCGGTGGCTCCCCCCCAAATGCGGGCGGCCGCCCCCCAAAATATCGTTTGTAGCGAATTGTCCCCGGTGTTATTCTGCCTTTGGTGAGTTATCGTACATTCGCCATCTTCGCATTGAGCCTGGCTGTCGCTGGGGCCTTGGAGGCCAAACGGCCGCTGCCCGCGATCCTCTCGCCGGACGCGAAACTCTATATCGCGCCCATGGAATGGGGGCTCGACGGCTTCATCGGAGACGAGATTCGCAGACAAGGGCTGCCGGTGCAACTGGTCGGCACGGAAGACCAGGCCGATTTCGTGATGACCAGCCTCTACCAGAAACTGGGTACGCACTTAATGGCGCCAGGGAACTATATTCAGGTCAGGATCGTCGCGGCCGGCGGCGACAGGCCGGTGTGGGGAGGCGAGGTAAACGACTTCGCGGTATTCTTCGGACGGCTTCGGCGCCACGGGCCCCGCAAGGCGGCCGAATCTATCGTGAGGAAGCTGCGCAACAGCCTGTACGGTGTCCGCTAGGCCGGGGATGAATCAGCGGCCACGGACCTTTCCGCACCGCCGGTCGTCTAACATCGCAAAGCGAGGCATCCCTTGGAAACAATCATCGGCGATATCCGCCAGGCGTTACGCGTGCTGCGGCACAGCCCCGGCTTTGCCGCCACTGCGATAGCCGTACTGGCGTTGGGCGTCGGCGCCAGCATACGGGGCAGCAGATGGCGATCAGTTTCGGCGTGGCCGTACCCGATCGTTTTCATTCCAGTCCAGGCGAAATGATCCACGGAATTCATCGGGCATTTCCGGTGATGGGCGGCTTTACGGTCATTTCGACGGCCATTTTCGGCGATTTGAAGAGCGACGATGGTTCCAGCGTGAGCCAGCATCAGGTGCTGCACGGGTGAGCCGGGTACTTCACTCTACCCTTGAAATCCACGCCATGGGCTCTCATGGTGCGAGATAATCGTGCACATGGGAGGGCGGTCCGCTATCGCGCTGGGAATCTTCCTGGCGTGCTGCCCATCTGCTTCCGCTCTAAACCCGTCTCTCGAAATCAATCAATACGCGCACAAAGCGTGGACCGTCCGCGACGGATTTTTCAAGAGCGGCATTCATGCCATTGCCCAGACACCCGACGGTTACCTTTGGCTCGCCTCCGACTACGGGTTGCTGCGCTTCGATGGCGTGAAAGCGGTCCCCTGGCCGCTGCCGGGCGTTACTCTCAGCAGCTATTCGAAGTTGCTGGTAACCCGCGACGGGACCCTGTGGATCGGCACGGGGCCGGGTCTGGTCAGTTGGAAGGATGGTAAGCTCACTCAGTTCCCGGACTTCGCTCAAACGATGGTCGTTGGCCTGTTGGAGGATCGGGAAGGTAAGGTGTGGGCCTCGTCTTCTTTCCCGCCGCCGGTCAGGCTCTGCTCGATTCAGCTCGGGAAAACCCAGTGCCTCGCGGAAAACGTAGGATTCAGCGAGTATCTCACGGGTGCGTTTGGGGACAGTAAAGGGAATCTTTGGGTTGGCGCTGAGGACGGTGTTTGGCGCCGAAAACCTGGCCCGCCCCGATTCTATCCTCTTCCGAAGATCCAGAACGGCTATCGAGCCCTGGCGGAAGGGGACGGCGGCGCCCTCTTGATTTCCACTCCCGACGGAATCGAACGACTGGTGGACGGCAAGACGAAGGTCCTTTACCCGTCTCCCGCCGGCTTGCGGCCGTT
>CAZARO010000144.1:0-8784 GCA_964487165.1 uncultured Solibacteraceae bacterium
GCGGGCACTTCCGTGTTAGCCCGCCACTGCGCGCGCCAGGCTTCCAATTCGAGATCGGGCTTCACTTGGCCACCTCCATCGCTTCCCGCAACATTTGCCGGGCGCGAGTCAGGCGCGCCCCCACGTTACTTTCCGAGGTGCCCAGCACTTCAGCCATTTCGCGATAGTCCATGCCTTCGAGCGTAAGGGTGACCACCTGGCGATAGAGCACCGGCAGCGCGCGGACCGCGTTGCGCAGGCGCTCGCCCTGCTGCTCGCGCGCCAGGTCCGCTTCCGGATTGAGCGCCGAGTCGGGCACGTCGATGGCTTCGACGGTGGCCGGCGGACGCCGCCGCGTGACATGTGTCACGGCGCGGTTATGGGCGATGCGAAAAAGAAAAGTCCGCTCCGAACATTCGCCACGGAAATGCGGCAGCGCTCGCCAGATGCACAGCGCGATCTCCTGGACCAGGTCGTCGCGATCGGCTGCGGTATTGGTGTAAGAGGCCGCCAGGCGGGCGAGGGCGGGGCCGTTTTCGGCCAGCAGCCGGTCGAAAATCCGTTCGAGTTCTACTCGTTCCGCAGCCGCCACGTCACGCTCCTGCAGGGTCTGTTCAGCCGCCGTAGACCACATCGTCCTGCTCCAGGCGATCAGCCGCGGCCACCAGCGCCACACCGGCCAGAACTGCCGTGCCTAAGCTCAAAAGAATAATCGCCAGCGGGTCTAACGGTGCGTTCCGCATGCCGGCTTCGAGTTGCAATTGCTGGCCGGCCACCGGCACCAGCTTCCACCATCCATGGTTGGCCACGGGAGAGAATACCATAAACATCCCCAGCCCCATGGGGACGAACACCAGCATCGAAAGGTAGGTGTGGGCCTCTTTGACGCAGCGGCACAGCACCGAGATCCACAGTTCCAGCGCAGCGGCGGCGAGCGCCAGCGGCACGAGGCAGACGGCCAGCGCCAGTGGCGGCGCGCGATGGAGCAACGGCACGTAGCCCGCAAGATTGAGCGCCAGCCCCGCGATAGAGAAGGCCGCGACGGCCAGCCATTTACCCAGCAGCAGGTCGAGGCGGGTGACGGGATGCATCAGCAGGGGGACCAGCGAACGCCGCTCGCGCTCGCCGGCGATGCAATCCATGGCGACGTTCATGCCGCCCACGAAGGCCGACACCAGCGTGAAGACGGACATCATCGCGATCAGCACCGGCTGGCTGCGCTCGCCATGCACCGCGAGCGAAACCATGGTGACTACGCCCGGCCCCATCAGGCAATAGAGCGCGGCTGCCACCACGCTGCGGCGATCGCGCCAGGAGTCGATCAGTTCCTTTTGGGCGACGGTGAGGATCTGGTTCAGCATGCCGGCACCTCCGCCGCTGCCGTGAAGGCCACGAACGCGTCTTCCAGCGTGGCCGCACCGGCTTGCCGGCAAAGTTCGCCGGGCGTGCCTTCCGCCACCACGCGTCCCTGCGCCAGAATCACCACGCGGTCGCACAGCGCGCGCACTTCTTCCAGCACGTGGCTCGAGAATACGATGCAGGCTCCGCCATCGCGCGTGCGCTGCAGCAGTTGACGCAGCGCGCGCACCGACGGGACATCGAGGCCGCTGGTGGGCTCATCGAGCAGCAGGTTCCGCGGCGAATGAATGAGGGCGCGGCCGAGCGCGGTCTTCATGCGCTCGCCCAGTGAGAAGCCGCCCGTGCGGCGATCGGCCACGGTCTGCATTCCGAGAAAGGCGATGGTCTCTTCCACCCGCTGGCGCAAACGCGGCCACGGAATCCCATGCAGGCGTCCCGAAAAGACGAACGTTTCGCGCGGCGTCAAGCGCGCGTAGAGGCCGGCGTGATCCAGCAGGCCGCCGACGCGCCGCTGCAAAGCAAGCGGATCGCCGGCGGGCGCAATGCCATCGACGCGAACCTCTCCGCCGCCCGGTTTCAGCACTCCGCAAGCGATGCGGAGCGTGGTTGATTTGCCGGCGCCGTTAGCACCCAGCAGGCCGGTAATGGCGCCATCGGGCGCGCGGAACGAGACGTCCCGGAGCGCGGCCACGGCGCCGAAATGTTTTTGCAGGTTGCGAACTTCGATCATGTTGACCGTATAGTCCGCCGGGCGCGGAATTCCTTACAGAGATCGCTTACTTCGCCGTGCCATCTCCGTGTACCTGCGTGGTCTGCGTCCAGTTGCCGGAGAGAACTCCGTTGGGATTGGCGTTGGGATTGTTGGTCTGATAGTAGTTGCCGCTGCCGTCGGTCCAGGTCTGGTTGTAGGCGTTCGAAACCTTGACGGTACCGCCGGGGCCGGTGACGGTCTGCCGGTCGAGCGCGTAGTCGCACCAGTCCTGCGCGATGGCGTGCCGGGAGTTGGCGGCTTGCGCGGCCCGCGCCATGGAGCGGTCGGTGCCTTCCTGCATGGTAGCCAGGAACTGCTGGTGCTGCTGAGAGCGGACGGCCTGCGCGCGCTCAAAATCGTCATGTTGCTGCTGCATGCGGGCGTTGGATTCGCGGAACATCTGGTCCGAGCGCGCCTTCGCCTGGGCCTGCATGAACTCGAAATACTTGGAGGCCCACTCGGGGTTCTCGACGGCGCCGAGCCTTTGCGTGTCGGCTTGCGCCAGCATGGCGTCCAAGTGGCCCTTGGGCGCGCGCACGATCCTCACGGCGGCGTTGCAGGACTCGGTGAATACGCTCCTGTCGGGTCCGAAATTCATCGGGCTGTGGATGCACATGAGCTTGACGGAGATCTGCTCCTCGATGGTGAAGGTGCCATTGCGATATTCCGCGATGGCTGCGCCCAGCGCGCCGTGTTGCGTCGCGGGCTGGTTCTTCGGCTGGTTCTTCATGACGGGCAGGGAAGCGTTCAACTGGTCCATCTGGCGGGCGTTGGCGGCCGACCCGGCATTCAACTGGTCGAGATTCTTTTGAAACGCATCGCTCATTTCCTGCGGAATCGGAAAGTCGCGGACGTAGGCCACCTGCATCACGCCCATGAGATATTTGAGGAACTCCTGGGCGGAAAGTTCCTGTTTCAGATCCAGGCAGTCGGAATGCTGCGGCGCCTTGAATTTGCTGTTGCTCCAGCTCCAATCGAAGCGCGGGAGACGGCGAATCTCCGTCAAGCCGTCGGGAGAATACATGCGGAAGACGGGAAACGGGATCGCCGCGCAGGAGGAACCTGCGACGTAAATGCCATCGAACTTCCAGCTGGCCGGGACGGTGACGTTGTACGCGTTGAGATTCAGGTGGGGGTCGAAGATATTCTCATGGCGGATACCCGTGGCGGCGGGCGTACTGCTGCTGACGGCCGGTTCCACGGCGGCCGCCGCAGGAGCGGGGACGCCGGCAGTCAGGCGTTGTTTACGCTCCTGGTATTCGGCGGGAGTCAGGAGTCCGGCATCGCGCGCCTTGTCGAGCGCCGCCAGCGACGTGAGCGCGGCTTTCTTTGTCTCATACTCGCTCTTGCTGATGACTCCGGACTGGTACGCACTGTCCAGCGCCGCGCGCTGCTTGGATTCCCCGCCGCGCCGGCACGCCCCGGCGGCGAGCGCCAGCAGCACGACGGCACAGATCTGCGATATCGCCCGATTCCCCATGAGAACGAGTGTACTGGAACAGGCGGGTGAAATGCGCGCGTCCGGGGCTGCGCGACACGAAAGTGGAGGCAAGGCCGAATGTCCAGCGAAAACAGCAAGAATCGGAGCCTACCCTGTACGCCAGGCGCCATGCCAGTTCGGGCAACCCATCTCGAAGGGCCACGAGGCTTTCCTTGGCGCGAACCCAAGCAAATGTTTATGCTGCGGCATATTTTATCCGTGTGAATCCGTGGCCCATTCTTCTTGGCGAACATAAGGCAATGGGCCACGGATGGACACGGATTCAGAACTTCGAAAGGACCACGCTGAGATGGAGAGCTATTGTCTCGCTCGTCCTGTATATCGTGCACCCACGTATGTCGCGCACCCGTGTGCCCGGGGGTGCTTGCCCCTACTTGAGATTCTTCTCGAAGAGGGCCAGAATCCGCTTGTATTCGTCGGCCCAACTGGAGGGCTCGCGGAAGGCATGGTCTTCCACCGGGTAGGGAGCGACGCTCCAGTTTTCCTTATGCAGTTCGATGAGGCGCTGCACTAGCCGCACGGTATCGACGAACTCCACGTTGGTGTCCACCATGCCGTGGCAGATGAGCAGCGCGCCCTTGAGCCCCTCGGCGAAGAAAATGGGCGACGATTTGCGATAGGCTTCGCCGTCGGACTGCGGCGTATTCAGGATTTCCGCGGTGTAGCCGTGATTATAGAGCGCCCAGTCCGAGACCGGACGCAGCGCCCCGCCGGCGGCGAAAACGTCGCCCTGGGTGAACATCGCCATGAGGGTGATGAAGCCGCCGTAACTGCCACCCCACAAGCCGATCTTCTTGGGGTCGACGCCCTGCTCGGCCGCCAGGTACTTGGCGGCGTCCACGATGTCGTCCAAATCCTTGCCGCCCATATGTTCATAGATAGCCGTGCGCCAGTCGCGGCCGTAGCCCGCGGAACCGCGGTAATCCACGTCGATGACGGTGAAGCCGCGCTCCATCAGGATGTGGTCGAACATATATTCGTGGTAGTAAGTGGACCATTTGTGATCCACGTTCTGCAGGTAGCCGGAGCCGTGGACGAAAACCACGCCCGGACCGCCCTTTTTGAAGTTAGCGGGCTTGAACAGGCGCGCGGGCACCTTCACGCCGTCGCGTGCGGGCACCATGACAATGGGCGCGTCGATCCACTTATACTGCCAGAATTCGGGGGCGGGAGAGTTAGTTACCTTGGCGGCCGCGGCCTGCGTCTTGTTCTCGCGCACATACAATTCCGTCGGCTTGTTAGTGTACGAGTAGATATCGGCGATGGAGCGCTCGTCGGGCGATAGCGTGGTGTTGTGCTTCCCAGGCTCATTAGTGATGCGCGTGAGTGGGCCGCCATCGGCGCTCATCTCGTAAAGGAACTGGTCGGAAGGGCCGTCTTTGGAAGCGGTGAGATAAAACTTCGACTTATCGCGCGCCTGGCGCACGTTGAGCACTTCCCAATTGCCCGAAGTCAAAGCGCGCGCGTCGCCGCCGTCGAACGATACCGTATACAGGTGGGAGTAGCCGGTGCGTTCCGACTGGAAATAGATCTCGCGATCGTTCTTCATCCAGCCGAGCGTGCCGGCGCCCGGTCCGGCGACCCAGGCGTTGTCATGATCGTGCGCCAGTTCGCGCGTCTTGCCGGTGGACGGGTCGAGCGCGAAAATCCAGCGGTCCTTGAAGTCGCCGGAGCGGCCCACGATCACCGCTTTGGTGCCGTCGTCGGACCAGACGGGCAGGTTCAATTGCACGTCGCGATCCTGCGAGGCCGGCGTACGTGCCGGCGCGGCGTTGGCCGCGGACGTCGACGGCACGCGCCGCTGTCCGTGATCCACCCAAGTCACGTCGCCGGTTTCGACGTTGAGGATGGCGAGGCGCGTTGTGCCCTCGCTGTCACCCACGTTGGAGCGGCCGCTGATGTCTTCCACGTACCCCGTATCGGAGACGAAATTCGGCACCACGGTGGGCTTGGCCGTGCCCGGCTCGATCACGGCAGCGAAGACGTACTTCTCGTCGGGCGAAAGCTGCAGTTGGCCCGCAGTCTCTGTGCCGGTGAGGTGGAACGGCTTGCGCCCCGCGGGCGCCAGCTTGCGGCGAGCCTCCGCTTCGTCGCGCGCCGCGGCACGTTCGCGGACAATCTCCAACAATTCTTTCTGTTCGTTGCGGAGGTATTGCTGGCTGGCGCTGCCGCCGGCCCCGGCGCCCACTGCCGCGCCGGCAGGGGAGGGTTCGGCGCCGCCACAACCACTCGCGCCCCGTCCGCCACCACCCTGGCCGCGCCCGCCGCCGCCCAAGCCCCGTCCGCCGCCACCACCGCCTCCGCGCCCGCCCCCTGGAGCCGCTGGCGTAGCGGCCGCGGCCGGCGGGCAGATGTCGCTCATCTGTTCGAGCATGCCGGTTTCGAGCGACATCACGTAGATATTGCCGCCGCGGGTGAACCAGATGCGCTTGCCATCGGGCAGAAAGTGCGGGTTGGCTTCGGCCTCGGTAGTCTTAGTGAGCTGGCGAATCTTCCCAGTAGTGTTGTCGAGCAGGTAGAGGTCGTCCGAGCTCGCGTAAACCATGAGGCGCTTGTCCCGACTGGTATCGCCGGTGGCGGCGGGCAATTCCCGCACCTCGGCGTCGGTGAGCTTGTGCAGTCCCGAGCCGTCGCGGTTGGCGGTGTAAGTGTCCAGGGGCGCATCTTCTCTGTCGGTGTGCTGCTTCCACTGAAAGTAGACGTGCCCACTGTCGTAGGACCAGCGGACCTGTGCCGGTTCGAATCCCACCAGCGCCGGACCGCGCATGATGTTGTCGATGGTCAGGGCGAACTGCCCCGTGGTTTGCGCCTGCGCCAGAAAAAGCGCCAGGCCGAACGGGAGTATAAGTTTGGAGGTCAAGCAAGTAATGATATCGCAATCCGGAAATTACGGAGAAGGGTAGTAGCTCCGGGGTGGGCATAGCGAGGCTCGTACCTGAACGTTCGCGCAAAACAGCGGTCTGGTGGGGCAGATTGGTAATCTGCGGCCGATTGGAAATCGGTCTTCCGGGGGGCACCCTGAGTCGCGCCGGATGCCATCGTGTCGGACATCGCCCGCGGCGATTGGTGCGAGCTTTTGATAAAAACCCGCAGAGGCCGGGTACCATCCGGCCGCAGGCTGCCAACCTGCCCTACTCTCCCGCTTAACCGACGCGGCTCATGTCGCTCGATGTGCCGCCGGCGGCGGGAACGTAGCACTTCAGGGTGTAATCCATCACCATGCGGTCGGCATTGAAACGCCAGCCCAGCGTACGGATAGTGCGCTTCATGCGCTTGATCCAGCCGCCCGGCAGGCCGTCGCGGTCGCGCTGGTAATAGAGCGGAATCACATCGTCGTGCAGCGTCCGGTACAGATGCTCGCCGTCGCGCGAATCGTGGATGTTCATGTTGGAGTGGGTGCGCCCGGTACCGATGGCGAAGCCGTTGTGCCCGTCGTAGGCCTCGGCCCACCAGCCGTCGAGCACGGAGAGATTAAGCCCGCCGTTTAAAACCACTTTCTGGCCGCTGGTGCCGGAGGCTTCCAGCGGACGCCGGGGATTATTGAGCCACACGTCCACACCCTGCACGAAGTGGCGGCCAACCTCGATATCGTAATCTTCCACGAAGACGAACTTATCGCCCAACTGGCTGTCGCGCATCATGAGCGCCACTTCCTGGAGGACGCGCTTGCCGGGGTCGTCGAGCGGATGGGCCT
The DNA here is from genome assembly GCA_964487165.1 of uncultured Solibacteraceae bacterium. GTDB lineage: Bacteria > Acidobacteriota > Terriglobia > Bryobacterales > Bryobacteraceae > PALSA-129. The sequence continues at coordinate 7,285 of CAZARO010000144.1, forward strand.
TTCCGGCAAACACGAATTGCACGGGGCGTTTGGGATCGTTGACCATGGACGCCAGGCGTTCGATATCTTTAAGCAGCAGGTTGGCCCGTTTGTAAGTGGCGAAACGCCGCGCAAATCCGATCGTCAAAGCGTCCGGCGACAGAATGCGACTGAGCCGCTGCACCTTCTCTTTCGCTTCGCCGCGGTGCTCGGCCTGCTCCACCGCGCGTTGCCGCACAAAGGCCAGCAGGCGCGCCTTCAGGCCCAGGTGCGTTTCCCATAACTCGGCGTCGTCGATGCTCTCGATCGCCTCCCAGATACGGGATTCGCCGCTGTACTTATGCCAGTCCGTGCCGAGATGCCGGTCGTAGAGGCGGAACATCTGCGGGGCCAGCCAGGAAGGCACATGGACGCCGTTGGTGATGTGGCCGATGGGCACGGCATCCTCGGCGCGGCCGGGGAAGAGGCCCAGCCACATTTCGCGCGAGACTTCTCCGTGCAGCGCGGACACGGCATTTACGCGGCGAGAGAGCCTGAGGCCCAGCACGGTCATGCAGAACGTCTCGTGGTGATTGCCGGGATTCTCGCGGCCCAGCGACATGAGCCCTTCGTGCGTCAGACCGAGCGACTCGCGCAGCGGCCCCAGGTGCTCTTCCATCAAGGTCGAGTCGAAGCGATCGTGGCCGGCGGGCACGGGGGTGTGGGTGGTAAAGGCGACTTCGCGGCCCACGCGGCGGGCAGCCAGATCGAAGCCGAGCCCTTCGTCCTCCATGCGGCAGCGGATGGCTTCCAGCACCGCGAAGCCGCTGTGGCCTTCGTTCATGTGCAGCACGCCCGGCGTGATTCCCAAAGCCCGCAGAGCGCGATAGCCGCCGACGCCCAGCAGCAGCTCTTGCCGGATGCGCACGCGCCCATCGCCGCCGTAGAGCCGCGAAGTGAGTTCGCGATCCTCGGGCGCATTGCCGTCGACGTCGGTATCGAGCAGCAGCAGGTCGCAGCGCCCCACCTTGATGCGCCACACTTTCGCAAAGATGGTGCCGCGGCGGGTCTCGATCTGCACAGAAACCGGCTCGCCTTTGGGGCCGATCGCCGGCTCCATGGGCATCTCCGCCACGTTCACCTGGATGTAGTCTTCCTGCTGCCATGCGTTGCGGTCGAGGCGCTGGCGGAAATAACCTTGCCCGTAGAACAGGCCGATCCCGACCAGTGGAATATCCAGGTCAGACGCGCTCTTGATGTGGTCGCCCGCCAGCACTCCCAGGCCGCCGGAGTAAATCGGCACCGATTGGTGCAGCCCGAACTCGGCCGAAAAATATGCCACCGGGCGCGGCCGGAGCACGCCGGCATGAGTCGCGCCCCAGGTCCGGTCGGCGTTCAAATACTCCTGCAGGCGGCGGTACGCATAGTTGATGCGGCTGTGGAGGTTGCGTTCCGCGGCACGCTGTTCCAGCGTCTGCAGCGGGATTTCGTTGAGCAGCGAGATGGGGTTGTGCTTGAGCTGGCGCCAGCGCACCGGGTCCA
>CAZARO010000145.1:0-8746 GCA_964487165.1 uncultured Solibacteraceae bacterium
AAATTGGAAAACGCGGCGCGCCTTTTGGGCAGACCGCGCCGCCAACGATAGCGCGCTTCGCGCCAATCTGCTCTCGATGGCGGCAACACGGACCCGCCACATCGGCAGCGATCCGAATGTGGAACGCTACGACCCCGATCTGTGGACCGACGAATTCGCGTTCCTCAATCAGCCCGGGCAGGCGGACATTCAAAGCGACTTGTTTTACGATTATCGAACTAATGTGGAGTCATATCCCAAATGGCAGGCGTGGATGCAACGGACGCAGCCGCGCCTGCTGGTGGTCTGGGGTAAGTACGACGCCTCGTTCGACCTCTCGGAACCGGAGGCTTATCGCCGCGACGTGCCCAACGCCGAGGTCCACGTTCTCGACGCCGGCCATTTCGCGCTGGATACCGCGGCAGACGAGATCGCCGCCCTGGTGCGAGGCTTCGTCGGTACTCCGCCACTGGCGAGAAAAGGTGGTGCTCAATAATGCGAGCTGACATTGTGCCCGGGGCTGTTTTCCCGGACTATGAGCTTTCCGACCACACCGCCAAGCGCCGGAAGCTCTCGGAACTGCAAGGGCAACATCCCATGATTCTGGTGCTCAGCCGTGGAGGGTTTTGTCCCAAGGACCGCCGCCAGGCGGAAGGCCTGGTCGCACTCCATCGTGAACTTGAGGTTGGTTATTGCCGGCTGGTCACCATCAGCACCGACAATATCACGCAGACCAGCGAGTATCGCAGCGGAGTGGGAGCACACTGGCCCTTCCTCTCCGACGCCGGCCGTTTCGTCCAAAAAGATCTCGACATCGCCGAGTACACTGACCCTGTCAACAATCCGATGATCCCACACGTGATTGTCCTGGAGCCCGGTCTTGTGGTTTATAAGGTGTACAACGGCTACTGGTTTTTCGGCCGGCCTACGCTTGAAGATCTCCGCCAGGACATGCGAGCGGTTACCAGAAAATGCCGGCCGGATTGGGATATTACAACGCCGGAGCTCAAAGCGGCATGGCAACAGGGCCGCAAGGAACTCTTCTATCCCTACGGCAAGACTTACACTCAAACTCTCGGAGAACAGGACTAGCGAGGAATCCACTATGACTAAACTCGAAAGAGTCATCTATACGGCAAACGGCGGCACCGCCCAGCCAAGGGAGGCCGCTCAACATGTCTAACTCACCCAGCCAGAATCGGCGCGGTTTTTTGCGCCGTGCGGCCACGGCGCTCGCCGCCATGGAACTCGCCAACATCCCCTCCGCGGACGCCCAATCCAGCCAGCAAGCCACACGCGTGGTGCCCGCGATTAAACCCGGCACGAACACCTCATTCGGCGCATTAAAGCAGATCGACGCCGGCCTTCTCAACGTTGGATATGCGGAGGCTGGCCCTGCCAGTGGCCCTCCGGTGATCCTTCTGCAGGGCTGGCCGTACGACATTTACAGCTATGTGGATGTCGCCCCGCTGTTGGCGGCGGCCGGTTACCGCGTGATCGTTCCCTATTTGCGCGGCTACGGCACGACGCGCTTTCTTTCCAGCGAAACTTTCCGGAACGGCCAGCAATCGGCGGTTGCTCTCGACATCATAGCTTTGATGGATGCGCTCAAGATCGAAAGGCCAATCCTCGCTGGCTTCGATTGGGGCGGACGGACTGCAGACATCATTGCGTTGCTTTGGCCTGAACGCTGCAAGGCGCTCGTCTCAGTAAGTGGATATCTGATTTCCAGCCCTGCCGGGAATAAGGGGCCCTTGCCACCGAAAGCGGAGTTCCAGTGGTGGTACCAGTATTATTTCGCCACCGAACGGGGCCGGGCCGGCTACGACAAATACCGGCACGATTTTGCGAAGCTCATTTGGCAGATCGCTTCGCCGAAATGGAACTTCGACGATGCCACGTTCGATCGTACCGCAGCCTCTTTCGAAAACCCCGATCATGTCAGCATCGTGATCCACAATTATCGATTTCGGATCGGCCTGGCCGACGGCGAGCCCAAATATGACACCTATGAAAAGCGGCTGGCGGAATTTCCGGTGATTACTGTGCCCACCATCACGCTTGAAGGCGATGCCAATGGCGCACCACAAGCCGACCCAAGTGCCTATGCCAAGAAGTTCTCCAGCAAGTATGCGCACCGCACGGTCAAGGGCGGCATCGGGCACAATTTGCCGCAAGAAGCGCCGCAAGCTTTTGCGCAGGCGGTGATCGACGTGGACAGTTATTAAGTCGTCTGTAAGTGCAAGTTCAGGAGGTCTGCGTTACTATGCCAAGCCGAATCTATCGAAATCGCTCGTGGAGCGTGAGTGCCGCGCTCCTTATCGCCTGCCTGGTAGGTGGGTCGGCCGCCGCGCAAACCGCCAGGGAGGTGCTGGGAGCGGCGGCGGTGGAGCCGCTGCAAAATGAGCCACCGGCGAAGATCGTCATCGATCCGCCGCTTGCCGGGCCACTCTCGCACGGCCGGGTGGTGATTCAATACCGCGCGGAGAATCTGCACATGCTGCCGGTATTCGGGCCTTCCGCGCTTGCCGTGTCTCCTCGGGTGGGACACGTCCACGTGACGGTCGATGACGCTCCGTGGGTGTGGGCCGATGCCAGCGGGCAGCCGGTGATTCTTAACGGACTGCCCTCCGGGCCGCATCAGGTCCGGATCCAGTTGGAGACTGCGAACCATCAACTGCTCGATCAGGGCGCCGTCAGCTTCACGGTGCCGCAAGGTCTGGTGGCCGCGGCTGTTGCGCCTCCCGCTAACGATCCGCCGGCGAAGATCATAGCCGATTCGCCCGTCGCGGAAGCGCTGGCACGTGGCGTTGTGATTATTCGATATCGCGCCGAAAACCTGCAGATCGTCCCGGTGTTCGGACCTGCAGCCCTGGCGGTAATGCCTCCGGTCGGGCACATCCATGTAACCGTCGATGGCGCATCGTGGCACTGGGCAGACGCGAGCGGCAACCCGGTCATTATTCAGGGCCTTCCCGCGGGACCGCACAAGATCCTGATCCAACTCGTGAACGCGAATCATCAGCCCATCGATCGGTCCGAGGTGCGCGTCACAGTTCCAGGCGGAGCATCGCAATAAGATGAAGCACATTCCATCGCTTGCAATCACGCGGCGGCGCGCTCTCGGAGTACTTGCCGCCGTGCCTGGGTTGGCCAGCGCCCACACACCCCAGACGACGCTTCGCGACGAAGGCCCGTCGCCTGGATTCGGGGGCGCCGTGGGTTGGATCAACTCGGCTCCACTAGGCAACAACGCCCTGCGCGGGAAGGTCGTCTTAGTCAACATCTGGACTTACTCTTGCATCAACAGCCTGCGGGAGCTTCCGTATATGAAGGCTTCGGCGGCGAAGTACAAAGACGCCGGCCTGATCGTGGTCGGCGTACACACGCCCGAGTTCTCATTTGAGAAGGAGACGGCCAACGTGCAGCGGGCGGTAAGTGAGTTGAAGGTGACTTACCCGGTCGCGATCGATAGCGATTACGGGGTGTGGCGGGCATTTAGTAACAATTATTGGCCCGCCAATTACTTCGTCGATGGCAGGGGGCACATTCGCTTCCATTACTTTGGCGAAGGGGCCTACGCCGAGTCGGAGCGTGCGATTCAGGAACTCCTGCGCGAGAACGGCGCCACGGGCGTCGATGGAAGCCTGGCCGCAATTTCCGCGGAAGGAATCGAGATGCCGCCCAGCGGAGACGTGCAATCCCCCGAGACGTATGTGGGCTACGACCGCGGCGAGCGTTTCGCTTTCCCTGGGCACGTGGACCAGGGCTCGCGAAAGACTTACAGCGTCCCCGTTGCGCCCGCTTTGAATCGATGGGGGCTAGGCGGATCCTGGATCGTCGAGGCGGAACGCGCCATAATGCAGGCGGCGCCGGGAAAGATCGTGTTCCGATTCCATAGCCGCGATTTGCATATGGTATTGGGACTTCATAAGAGTGCCGGCCCTGTTCGCTTTCAGGTGAAATTGAACGGCGCACCGCCTGGCGACGATTGCGGAATCGATTCCACCGCCGATAGTCTGGGCGAAATCCGAGAGCCACGCCTGTATCAGTTAGTCAGGCAGAAGGGACGCGTGGAAGACCGGACTTTCGAGATCGAATTTCTGGATCCCGGCGTGGCAGCATTCTCATTCACGTTTGGGTAGGCAATCTCGGCCGGGAGCGCGTCACGAAAGTGGAGGCAAGGCCGAATGTCCAACGAAAACGGCAAGAATCTGAGCGTACTCATTACGCCAGGCGCCGTGCGGCGCGGGTAACCGATCTCGAAGACCCACGGTGCGGGATACTCATCCGCAAGGACCACGCGAGACGGAGAGCTGTTGTCGCGCACGTACTCTTACGACAACCCGTTCCAACTTCTATGTCGCGCTTGACCGGCCCCGGCCTGCGTCGATCGGTGCTATACCTGGTTGCTATGGCGCATTCCGAATTTCTTCGGCGGCTGGGTCTGTTTACCGTTGCGGAATTCCTCACGCCTGGCGAGTGCGCGCATTTGCGCGGCCTGGCGGCCGTTTCCGAAGGAGTGGCAGCCACCATCTATCGCGATCAGGAAGCCCAGTTGGACGAGGAGGCACGCAAAACGTTGGAGGTGAGGCTAAAGGACCCGCTGCAACTCGACGTCGAGCGCCGGATGCATGCGCTGAGCCCCGCTTTCGAGCGCCATTTCGGATTGCAACTCGACGGCTCCGATCGCTTGCATTGGCTGGTGTACCGTGAGGGCGACTTCTTCCGGCTCCACTCCGACGTCCCCTCCGCCGTCACGGTAGATCTATCGGGACCGCACCGGAACATCGCCAGGCGCGCCGTTTCGGTGGTCGTTTTCCTGAACCAGCCCGACCACGGTGAGGAGCCCTACCAAGGTGGCGATCTCACATTTTACGGCCTTATGAAAGCCCCCGGGGCGAAGGAATACGGCTTCCCCGTGGATGCGGAAGCCGGCCTGCTGGTAGCGTTCCCTTCGGCTACCCTGCACGAAGTTGCGCCGGTCACCGGCGGGAAACGGTATACTCTGGTGACGTGGTTCTTTGCCCGTGAGCCCAAGGAGGCCAGCAGTGCCGATCACCGCGATGTCAAAACCGAAATCCAAGGAAGCCATTGAGTCTCAGCCGCTGCCGGATGGCAGCGGACTCCTGTTCGACCCGGCGACGGCTACCGCCTACCCGATTACTGAGTCCGCCATGCGCATCTGGCAAATGTGCGATGGCCAGCACGACGTGGCTTCGATCCTGGACGATCTGGAAGCGCACTATGACGTGGAGCGCCAGGCTTTGGAGCGAGACTCGTTAAAGTTTCTAGCGGACATGGCGGAGAAGCAGTTGCTCGTGGAGTCGGCCGCCGGAGCATGATTTTCGAACAGCGCTACAGCCTGTTCGGGTATCGCTTTTCCATTCGCACCAATGTTCCCAGGGCTGCCGAGTTATTTTCGCGCCTCTACGCCGGGAAGGCGGATAGCGGGCGGGAAGCTACCGCGAACTTCTACCAACTGCTCTCCTGCCCCGGCGCCGCCGCGGAGGATCAATGGCGTATCGAAGTGCCGGGGCTCGCGTCTCACGCCAAGCCGACCTTCGGCGACTGCCTCTATTCCATCGAAGCTTCGATTACAGGCGACATGACCCGCTACGACCACGGCCTGCACCTTGTCCATGGCGCCGTGGTCTATGCCGGGCAGGGAGACATTTTGCTCACCGGCGACTCCGGCGCGGGTAAAACCACTCTTAGCCTGGCACTGGCGGCGCGCGGCCTGCGGGTTGGCTGCGATGACATCGCCATGTGGAATCCCATCGACGGCCTGCTTCAACCGCATGTCCGCTGCTTTCACATCGACGCGCGCTCGGCGGACCTGCTGGCGGGGCTCGGGCTCGAACTCCCGGCCGATGCCCTTCGCGACCAGTTTGTCACTCCACTCGACCTGGGTATGCTGGAACCGCCGCCGGCCCGGCCACGGTTCGTATTCCTGCTGGAGCCGGAGCGCAGGCCCGCCCCCTCGATTGTCCCGGAAACCCAGGCGCAGGCTGCGTCGGCCTTGCTCATGCAGACCGGGCGGGGCCGCTTCTCGGATCTCGAGGGTGTCCGGGCCATCGCCCGTCTGACGGGCGGGGCGCGTTGCTTCCGGTTATGGTCGGGCGATCTGGCTGCCACCACCGGGGCGGTTTTAGAACTTGTGCGCCAAGCCATCTGATGATAAGATTGACCGATAATTATCATCTCGGAGGGTAAATCACATGAACGAAGAAAAGAACCCTAAGCAGTCGGACGGATTGGATCGCCGCGATCTGGTGCGCGCGGGCGTCAAGGCCGCATACATGATCCCAGCCATTTTGGCCGCCGTAAAGGCGACCGAGCGGCCGGCCTACGCCCAAAGCTCCGGATCGCCTGTGCCGGCTCCGTTCCTCCCCTAACAATTCGTATTCCTTCCCTCCCGGCTAACCTGGAGAGGTGATGGTACGAGAGTCCCTGGTTCGCGCCCTGCTGCGAGGCGAGGATACGTGTGCCCCGCCGTCTGAAATTTACCTCGTGCCCGCGTCGATTGCGCTCGCCGCGGGCTGGGGCGCGATTCCACGCCTCAGGCAGCGCGTGGCACATCTTGCAACCCCTACCCAGGCGGAGATCGAACGGCTCTACCTGGACGGCTACGTTCGCTCGGTGCTGCAAATTCGTGCGGCCATCGATGTCTTCGCCGCGTTCGAGCGGGCAAAGCTCCCCGTGGTGGCATTCAAAGGTCTCGCTTCCCTCGCCGTCCTCTACGGCAGCCCGGAACGCCGCGTCATTCTGGACGCCGACCTTCTGATCGCCGAGGCGGATCTGGCACGCGCCGTGGACGTGCTCGCAGAACTCGGCTTCCGGCCGGAAGTCGACGGCAGCCTGGCCGAGTATGTCGATTTCGTCCGGCATGCGCCCGGGTTTGGCGGCAATGAGGTGTTGGCGCTGCACAATGCGCGCGGCTGCACCATCGATCTCCACTGGCGATTGGGCCGGGGCTTCGATACGCAGGCAATCCTCGATCGCCGGCGGCCGGCGGCGTTGCTGGGAGGTTGCCTGGCCGTGGTATCCGATCGCGACGGTGTGCTCCTCTGTGCCCACCACTCCCTCCGCAATCACTTCAGCCCGGATAAAATCATGCGCGACCTGTTCGACCTGGAACTGTGGTGCGACCGGATTCTTAAGTCCGGCGCGGCGGAGGATACCTGGCGGGAAGCCTCGGCGCGCGGATTGGCGGTGCCGCTGCTGGTTCTAACTTCCATCCTGGCGGAGTACCACCCCGAAGGCGCGGGCGCCGGCGCCGCCGCCGCACTGGACAAGGCCGCATCTCCGGAGCAGCGCGCTTCCGCCGGAAGGCTGGTGGCGCTGTTTATGGCTCAGGTGCGCGAAGGCGCCTTCGAACGCGATCTGCTCTACCTGTTCCGCTGGAGCGAGTTGAAGCAGATACTAGGAGGGGTTCTGACCGGCGGGCGCCGCCACGTGGCCATGGTGCGATCGATGGATGCGGCGCTGGCCGGAGAGCCGACCACATTCGCGCATCGGATGGGCGTGCTGGCGCGATCGCTCCGGCGGCTGAGGCCGCGCCACATCGGCATGCTGCGGGCACTGGCCCGGACCAAGGACGAGTTCGCGAAGCTGGCCTGACGAATCGCGGTGCAGCGTCTGGAATCGACGCATGCTACCGTCATCGGCATGAGACTCCTGCTCCTGACGATGCTCCCGCTGGTGACACTTACTGCCGTGTCCCCGGCTCCCCCGGTTCGCGGCCTGCACTTGATGGCGCCCGTGGCCGAAGATGTCCCCCTGGCGGCACGCTTCATCAGGGAGGTCCTCCCCAAAGAGGGCGTCAACGTCCTGGTGCTGGAATTCGATTATCATTACCGGTTCGCCAGTCATCCGGAGGTAGCGGAGTCCGACGCGCTTTCACGGGACGACGTTAAGGTCCTAGCCTCGGCGTGCAAGGATGCCGGTGTCAGGCTGATCCCCGAGATGGATCTGCTGGGGCACCAGTCCTGGGAAAAGGCCACTGGCGGCCTGTTGCGCGCCCATCCGGAGTTTGACGAGACGCCGGGGAAGTATCCGCTCAACCAGGGTATTTACTGTCGAAGCTATTGTCCGCTTCATCCGCAGGTACACGGCGTGCTCTTCGACCTGATTGACGAACTGGCCGATGCCGCCGGCGCGGATTCCTTCCACGTCGGTATGGACGAAGTCTTTCTGCTCGCCGACGACGATTGCCCGCGATGCAAGGGGAAGGACAAAGCGGAGTTATTCGCGCAGGAGGCGATCGCGCTGCACGATCACCTGGCCCGATCGAAACGCACTATGTGGATGTGGGGCGATCGTCTGCTGGACGGCGAGAGCACCGGCTTCGGCGAGTGGGAAGCAAGCACCAATAAGACCTACGGCGCGCTCAGCCGAATACCGAGAGATATCGTGATCTGCGACTGGCACTATGAGCGGGCTCTACCCACGCTCGAGTACTTCGCGGTCCAGGGTTTCCCGGTGCTGGCCTCTCCGTGGCGCAAAGCCGACGTGGCGCTGAACCAGTTGGACGCCATCCGCCGCGTGCGGTCCCACGCCACCGATGCCATCGGCAATCGGATGCAGGGCGTTCTGCAGACGACCTGGGCTGGGATTGCCCCGTTTGCGCGCGCATATCTCGGCCAGTCCGATCCTGGCGGCACGGCGCCGTCCGGCAATGTTGTAGAGGCCGTCGCGTGCTTCCGGGCGTTGTTCAATGAATTGCGATCGATGGACGGACGATGATATGTAACGGAAGCAGACT
>CAZARO010000146.1:0-8745 GCA_964487165.1 uncultured Solibacteraceae bacterium
CCCACAAAACAATTCTACACGATAATGTTCTATTTTATGACCCAGTAGTACTAGCGGGCGTCCGTGAGACGCGGCCGTAGACGAGGGCGTCCCGCGCAGGCCAGAGGGCCTGCCCCGCTATCAGGCTGCTTGCGACGTCATCGTAAAGTGGACCGGCTCCTGCCGTCGATTGACCGGGGCTTACAGCGGCCGGCGAGCAGAGGCTGCGGCACGCTCAAGGTTCCCAGGCTTTATAACTAATGACCAAAGTAAGTACGTCCGGCCGGGACGAATCCTTCGCGTATAAGTCATCGTAAGAGAATTCGGCGATGGCTCCCTTGCTGGTCTTGGCACAAAGGTAAGAGCCCTTTTTCAAGCTGCCCAGACTAACTTTGCCGGCAGTGAAGTTTGCGGCCGAGCAACCGTCATACCCAGCCGATTGATTTCCCATCACGGCCAACATGGCGCCACCTCGTGGTACGAGGTACCTGGTGTTAGCGTCTACGTCCTCGTACCAGAAGTCGGCTCCGGGAGCCACCTGGCAGTCGTCGTCCAAGCTCCATTCAAAAGTCTGCGGGATTTCCAGGCGCCCCTGGCAATGGAGCATGGGATTGGGCAGCTTCGCGTGTGCCCCATCGCCCGCGACGTCCGGCTCCAGCTTGCGCAAGTCGGCGTTTTTCTGATTGCTCGCCTTGGTGTTGGCCGGCGTAACGTGCAGGACGCGGTCGTAATCCTCAACTGCTTTGGCATACTCTTTTTGCTTCTCCCAGAGATGGGCGCGGTTCAACAGCGCGGTGGTGTTCGCGGGAGTGAGCTCTATGGCCTTGTTCAGGTCCGGTAGAGCTTCCTCCAGATGCCCCAACTCCATGTTGGCCCATCCGCGATTGTTGTAAGCCGCAGCCAACTCCGGGTTGAGCTCGATGGCGCGCGTATAATCCGGAATCGCCTGCGCGTGTCTTCCGGAGTTCGAATACGCCAGCCCGCGGCTATCGTAGCTGGAGGCGCGGCTCGGGTCGAGTTGGATCACGTGGCTGTAAGCGGCGATGGCATCGTCATACTGCTTGGCGGAAGAGTAAACCTGCGCCTGTGTAAGCGCCGCCGTCATCCAATCGGGGTGCAGTTCGAGAGCGCTGGCGAGGGCTTTTAAAGCGCCCGCATAGTCAGACTGGCCGCGGAGGCGGACTGCATCGCGGTAAAAATCTTCCGCCGTGACGGACGGAGTGGGCGGAGGCGGCGGGGCGGGCTTAGTGCGGGCAGGCGCAGCCGGACGCGGCGCGAAGGGAGCTGCTTTGGGCGCAGGTGCGCCGGCGCGCGCCTTGGCGATCGCCGAGTCCAGGCGTCCGGGACCGTTGCCCACCAGTATCTCGGCCACCATGCCATTCTTGTCGATGGCGAACGTGGTCGGGTAAGCGTTGACGCTGTAGCGGCTCACCACGTCGGTACCGTTCGCCAGCAGCACCTTGAAAGTGTATTTCTGCTTCTCGATGAAAGGCGCCACCGTGTCCAGCGTTTCATTGGCGTCCAGGGCGAGCACTACTACGTCCTGATCGCGTTGGATCTTCTCGAATTCCGGCATCTCTTCGCGGCACGGGCCGCACCATGTGGCCCAGAAATCCACCAGCACCACTTTGCCTTTGAAGTCGGCGAGCGCTACCTCATCGCCCTTGAGATTCTTGAGGTGAAACGCGGGAGCTGGATTCCCGACGTAGTGGGACTCCTGCGCAAAGCCGATGCCGGGCGTGAAATCGGGAGTGCCGCCGGAGCGGATGGCGGAGACCCAAGTGTCCAGGCGCCCGTTGTCGTTCTTCCAGTTGTCGCGCAACAGACTGAGGTACGCGAGAACGGAGTCGCGGTCGCCGGCGTCCAAAAGATCCTGCACCAGGTGCCAATCCGTCGGGCCCTGGGAATACGCGGGCTGAGACGTGTACGCATGGCCCGCGGCCAAAAGCCAGCGGGCGGCATCGGCGGCATCGCCCTGCTTCAGTTCGATGCGCCCGAGCAGGAGGTTGGCCGTAAAGAGCGTGCTCGTGCCGTAGCCCGGGTTGTTCTTGTCCTGATCGGAAGCCAGCAGTTCCCGGGCCGCCTCGGCAGCTTTGGCGGTGTTGCCCGCGGCGAGGTATTGCTCCCCAAGGTCGGGCAAGAGGGCGGTGCGGCTGGAAGGGTTAGGCGCGATCGCCAGGCCCTTCTCCAGAATGGCGATCTTTTCCGCCGGCGTGCCGGCAAGCATGGCGATCATCTTGTAAGCGTATGCCAGGCTGGATTTCCAGCGTCCCTGATTGGGGTCGATCTCGTCCGCCCGCCGGTAGAGTCGTACAATGAGGTCCTCGATGTCCGGGACGCGCGCGTCGAGTAGCTTACTATGCATCAACTGGATCTGGTTTTGGAGGGCTTGCGCCGCACTGCCGATCAGGTTGGTGTCGTCGGAGCTTTCCAGGGTCTTGCGGTCGCGTTCGGCATCGCGTCCCGGGGCATCGCCGAATTCCGGGGGGTGCCCCATCGTCCCGAGGCTCTTGACACCGGCGATTTCAGCGGCCATCAACTCGCCCAGCGTCCTTTGCAGGCGAACATTGCCGGGATAGTAGACCAGGCCCTCTTCGGCGATGTGCCGCGAGCGCGCAGGGTCGGCTGCTTTCAGGAACTCGGCGGCGTTCGCGTAAGTATCGAACAAAGGCTTTGGAACAGCCAGGGCCTTCTGCCACGCGGCGCTCGCCTGGTCGAATCCATCCGGGTCAACCGAGCGATCGAGAGCGGCCGTCCAGCCGGACAGTTCGTTGTGCCACGGCTCATGCTCGATGAACCAGAGAATGTGTTTGCGCCGCAGGGGCTTGACGCGGTCGGTGGAATCCGAACCTTGGTTCGCATAATAGCGAAGCAATTGCAGACGGGTAGTGACGTCGTCAGGGTGAGAATCGAGACCGGATTCCAGGGTTTCGGCCTCGCTCCACGAGTGGATGGAGGGAGGATTTTGCGCCCAGAGGATCGCGGCGGACAAGCTGCAGAGCAGCAATAGACGCTGGAGCATACGACAGCCTCCTGAAAAAATGGGGCCCCACTCATTATACGGGCTTCGCTGGACTATGATACTGGCCGTTGTTACAGCACGGTACTATCGCGCGAGGTACTGTAAAATCGGGTCGAAAAACCACACTATTCTCTACGAGCCTTGCTTATTACACTATTTCGCAAATACCGATGCGTACTCCGCAGATCCAACTGCAACCGCTCCCTTACGGTCGCGGCTCTGCATGCAGCCTCGTTCCGAGCCGCGAACATCAGGGAGCGGTTGCAGCAGAATACGTTGGCGAACTTATGAAATGGTGTACTTAGTTCGCCGTGGGCCGCTCCGCGTGCAATATAGTGAGCACTTCCTGCGGACCTTTGGTCTTCACCAGTTTCAGTCCGAGCTTCTCCACCGCTTCGAACAGGCTGGGACCAGTCGCCTTGTTCTCCGCGTCCTCCCAGATGTGCTGAAAGCTCACTTCGAAATCGTACTCGCCCTTGAGTCCCGTCTCATCCTGCACTGGCAGGCCGGTGAAGTTGGCGATAGTGTTCACCAGACCGACCAGGTTGCTGCGCCGGATTGTGAGCGTCCAGCCACCATCGGGGCGTGAACGTGGAGTGAGCCCTCTTGGCCCTTCGGCGGCGGCTTCCCTTAGCTTCGACCCGTTCTTACCGACAATCAGGCTGTACTGGTCGAGCTCCGTGGTGGATCGTTCTACCTTCAGCTGGAACCGGTCTGCCAACAGTTTCTGCAGCAGCACCCGAGCCTGGTCGCGCGTGAGATTCGGATTGCCCGCCTTCGCCACCACGTCGAACTCATCCCGGTCGGCCCACTCCGGACAGGCCGGACCCAGTAGCACGCGGATGCGCTGGATGGTGTAGGCGAACCCCACCATCTGGCGGAGCGTGGCCGCGTCCAGGCTGACCTTATCGTGGTCGACATTCAGGTTGACAGCGTGCGGCGGAGCCCCGCCTTCCAGCAGCTTTACCGACGCCACGTCAAACTGGTCTTGCGGGGACGCACCCGCCGCCGCGATCGCCATAAATGCGGCCAAAGCACAACCAGATAGCATCTGAACGGGAATTCCCATTTCGGACTTCCAACGTTTATTCAGTATAAGCCAGGCCGCCCGGCTCGCAAGAATTCGGAATCGCGAACCCCCGCCTTTTCAAACGCCCCTCCGGCCCTCGTGTCCCGGCGGACGCTATCACTCTCAGGTCTTAGTTCCCGTTATGTCGGCCGAAACGAGAACTTTGTTCTCGTTGTGTTGGCAACTCCAATCGATTCAATGATCCTCGGCCCGTACACCGCAGCTATTCTGACTCCTGACTCCTGACTTCCTCGACTCCCATATCCCGCAGGGATATCAAGGCGAAGCCTTGACTAGTTAGTCGGGTTGCAGTCCGCCACTTGGACGAATTCGAATACAGCCACGAGTGTTTCTCCGGCGCGCACAACAGGCAAGCTCCCGGCACGTGGGGATTTTGGATTCCCTGGCGCGCGCCACGTCGGCGGCGGAGAGGCATCCCACGATGCCGTGCTCGCCTCCGCCGCAGCACCGGTAAGTTTCAATGCCCCGGCTTGGCTTGCGGCGGGGCGGACGCGTGGTAATCGCGAGCCACGCGGCGGGCGTAATCGTCGAGCAGTTCGCGAATGCGCGCGGGGCTGGGCGACCGCACGATCAGGCCCACGTGATGCTCCCTGGACATGCGCCAGACGATTTCGGGGTCGGCGAATTGCGCGGTGTCGGGATGCTCCTGGCGCGCCAGCGACACCAGCAGGCCGGCGTAATCCTCGCGCGGCGTCGGTGGTGCATACGGCAGCTTGCCGCCGGCCATTTCGACCTTGGCCCACTCGGCCCACAGATTGATGCCTGTGGCGGCCTCCACCAGCTCGGCGATGTGGGCGCCTCCCACGCGCGCCGAAGTCTCCAGAAAGTACACCCGCCCGTCTTCGCGCCCGATGATGTATTCGGTGTGCGACACGCCGCGCAGCAGACCGAGCGCGGCCAGAACGCGCGAGTTCTCCTCCAGCAGCCGCCGCGCCGCGTCCGAATCGCGCTCCAGAATGCGGGTCGAGAAAATGCCGCCGCCGTGCGCTACTTCAAGCGGCGGCGTGCCGTAGCCGCTGGCGATGGCGAAAAGAATCTGGCGCTCGTAGACAATCGAATCGACATGGAAAATGTCGCCAGGAACGAAGCGCTCCAGCAGGTAGCCGGACTGCTCGTCGCCCAGGCTCTCCACAATTCCCCAGAATTCGTCCCTGGTGTACACCTTGCGAATGCCGATGGCGCCGGCCATGGACCGCGGCTTGAGCACCCACGGCGGCGGCACGCGATCGAGGAAGGCGGCCAGCTGCCCGTGATGCAGCACGTGGATGAATTCGGGCACATTCAGCCCCGCTTCGGATGTGCGCATGCGCATGGCCAGCTTGTCGCGGAAGTAGCGCGCGGTGCTCTCGCCCATGCCGGGAATGCGCAGGTGCTCGCGGATCATGGCGGCGAGCTCGATATCGAAATCGTCCAGCGCCACGATGCGGTCGAACACGCGCGTGCGCGCCAGGTAGCTCACGGCATTGCGCATGTGGACGGGGTTCCACTTGCCGTCATCCTCCGGCAGGTAGAAGATCTCGTCGATGGCTTCCATGGGCCACCGGGCGGTGTGCCGCAGGCTCTCCGCGGTGATCAGCACCACGGTCCAGCCATGGCGTTTGCATTCGCGCAGGAATTCGTGGCCCTTTTCGTAGCTGCTGATGCACAGAATCGTCATGCGATAAACCCCGCGGAAGCGCCGACCCACTCCAGGTTCTTATTATGATCTACGCCCATCTGCGCGCCGCGCCCCGTGCGCACAATAGTGTTGACCGCCTTCATTTCTTCCAGCCAGATATACATGATACGCACCTCGATCTTGGCCAGGCCGGCCGGCGTCTCAATCACGGGAACGAAATCCACGCGCTCCTGCAGCAGATATTGGCTTCGTCTGGCAGGCGGAACGGCGGCGATGTCCTGCTGCGTGGGCCCCACAATCACGCCCAGCCCGGCGAACGAATAGAGCGGCTTGAGCACGTACCGCTCGGGGTTTTCCACCCGCTCCACGCGATCCAGAAATTGCGCCCGCGGCACCGCGGCGTGGCGCAGGTAGGGCAGCGAGAATTTGCTCAGGCGGAAAAACCAGTTGGGGTGTCCGGCCCATTCCACTTTGAGATGGTCGCGGAAATCGAAGGGCAGCGCGATGGCGCGCCGCTCCAGTTCGTCCACGATGGCGCGATTGTAGATGCGTTCCACGGGCGTCAGGCGGCCATCGCGATCGTACCAGAGGCGATTGCCCTCTTTGCGCAGCGCGCGCACGTCCACGGCGCGCACGCCGAAGAGGCGCTCGGTCACCAGGAAATCGCAGAGAGTCTTTTGGTGGGTGGGATCGATCTCCAGCAGGATCACGTTCTCGGGGTCGTGCTCTCCGACAATCGCGCGGCGTAGAAGGGCGTAATATTCCTCGATGTTCAATCCACCGGGCTGCGCGTCGAGTCCGGCGTCGATGGCGTATGCGTCGCGATAGCATTCGGCCATCACCGGCTGATACGCATAGAGGGAGGGGAAGCCCTGGATTTCGACCAGTTGCGGCTCCAGGTTGGCATCCAACCCGAAATCGGCCTGCACGAACAGCGGCGCCGGAGCCTCATCGGGGACGCGGTAGCGCTCCGGAATGGCGGCGTCGGACTCGCGCCGGTAGTCCGTACGGCCAAGCAGTTGCTCCACCATTTCGCGGCCGTAGCGCGCCATCTTGTCGATCAGCGGCGCGGGCAGAAAGCAGGGCGTCTCACTGTGGCGGAACTGTGTGGCCACGCCGGCGCGCTGTTCGATGAGCGCGAGAAAGCGCTGGTAGCCTGCGGGCGTCCACTGGCGATTAAACTGTTGCCGAAGCGAGGGTATCAAAGAGAAAAGCTCCGCCGCGCATGATTTGCCGGCCGTCGATCCAGATATCGAACTGCCGCCCCACCACGTCGATATGGGTAGCGGAGTACCAGTCGGCGCCGGTATGCGCGCCGTAGGGATTGCCGAAGGCGATGTGGATTCCCGGAATCTTTTCGTCCTGCAGAATATTGCCGATGACGTCATGCACCCCGATGTTGGTGCCGATGGCGAACTCGCCTACGCGGTCGCTGAATTCATCGGTGTGGCAGTAGCTCCAGAATTCGCTCTCCAGCGTGCGGTTGGCGCAGGAGGCCTCGCGCAAGCGGCTGTCTTCCACCTTTATGGTCAGCGGAGTGGCGCCCAGGTCGCCATACTTTTCACAGAGGTAATCGCCCACTACGCCATCGATGACGAAGGTTCCGTCCACCCGTTCGGGCGTGGTGAACGTCTCGCCGCCGGGCAAATTGCCCCACTTGTGCGGACTGATAATGCCGCTGGTTTTGAGCCACTTCAAGCGCGGCGAGAACTGCCCCACGATGCTGGTGCCGGCGGGGTTGGTGGCGCGGATTTCGCGCGCCGCGCTGGCCATGCGCCACACCTGCGTGGAGATGCGGTCCACCTCGTCGAAATCGGCGCGCATGCCCTCCAGCATGATGCGGCGGTCGATGTTCACCATGTGGGCATGGCGCATCTGGCGGCGGTTGACCACGTCGGTCATCTGCATGCGCGTGCGCAATTCGTTGGGCTGTGCGCGCACCGCGAAAATGCTCACCTGGCTGGTCTCCATGTCGTCGAGTATGGCGCGCGGCATGTCGGTGAGCGGGCGCGCCGCCAGTTCCTCCAGGATCCAGGCATTAAAGAAGAGGTGATGGCGGGCCAGTTCCTGCGCCAGCGCGGCGGCGATTTCGCGGCATGCCAGGTCGGTGATGAGCGTGACCTTTTCTTCCGCGCGAATGCGCAGGCAATGCTCCACGGCGTTGCATGCGCCGGGCGCCATTTCCGGGTCGAACGGCAGTGCCAGCAGTTTTTCCCGCGCGTTCACTGCGCCGCCTCCGCGAAGAGGCCATGTTCGGTTTCGGCAATCATGTAGTCCACCAACTGTTTCATGTCGTTGGTCTCATGGAAGACGCGCAACTGGCGGTCGGCGCCGCTGCCCTCTTCGAGAATGCGATCGATGTAGGCGATTTCCTCCCCGCTGCCCAATTCTTCCACCACGTCGCCCACGAACTCGCGGATTTCGCCGATCAACTGGCGCACCGGGACCTCCTGCTGCTTGCCGAAGTCGATCAATTTGCCGTCTAACCCATAGCGCGCGGCGCGCCACTTGTTTTCCATAATCAGCGAGCGGGCGTAGTGGCGGAAGCTGAGATTCTGCTCATGCAGCTTATACAGCTTGGCGATCACCGCCTGGCACAACGCCGCGATGGCGATGGTTTCGTCCAGCCGCATGGGCATATCGCAGATGCGGAATTCGAGCGTGGGGAAGTACGGGTGCGGGCGGATGTCCCACCAGATTTTCTTGGCGTTATCGATGCACTTGGTGCGGATCAGCAGGTCGACATAGTTCTCGAACTCCGACCAGCTGGAATAGACATCGGGGATTTGGGTGCGCGGAAACTTGTCGAACACCTTGCAGCGGTAGGAGCGCAGTCCGCTGTCCATGCCCATCCAGAAAGGAGAATTGGCTGACAACGCCAGAATATGCGGCAGGAAATAGCGCGCTCCGTTCATGATCTGGATGGCGGTCTCGTGGTCTTCCACCCCGATATGCACGTGCAGGCCGAAGATGAGGTTGGCGCGCGCCACCATCTTCATGTCCTCCACGATGATGCGATAGCGGTCATCGGGGTAG
>CAZARO010000147.1:0-8732 GCA_964487165.1 uncultured Solibacteraceae bacterium
TGGCGCGCGCGTGCTTGGAAACGTTGTTCAACGCTTCCTGTACGATCCGGAAGACGCTGATTTTGTGCTCTTCGGGAAGGTCGTCGGGAAGCGCATCTGCCGCAATTTTGATCTTGACCCCAGTGGATCTGGAGACCTGGTTGGCATGCCACTCGAGCGCCGCCGCCAGACCGAGGTCGTCCAGCATGGATGGCCGCAGGAGCAGGGCCATGTTGCGCACCATCGCCACCGAACTTTCGACCAGCTCACGGATCTGGTCCACCCTGGTTCGCAACGGTTGCGGATAGGCCGCTAGCGCCACGCCCAGATCGTGCAATTCAAACTGAACGGCCGACATGGATTGTCCTACCGCGTTATGCAGTTCCCGCGAAATATTTTTGCGTTCGTTTTCCTGGGTCTCCACCAATCTCGCCGGGAGATTTCTGAGCTCCTGCCGTGCGTCGCTGACCTCTTTGAGGTGCGACATGGTCTGCCCCTCCAGCCGCAGTATGTGCTGCGCGGTGGCGAAAGCCAGCGCCAGGCCGCAAAGGGACATAACGGTCACGGCGATCATCAACCGATTGCGCAGACCGGAAAACATCTGGAAGAGCCTGCGGTCTCTTTCGACGAGCTGCCGCTGGTTTACCGAGGCAATCGTGTCGGCGATGCTGAGCGTACTGGAACGCCGCGGCAACACGTCGTCGTGGAGGAAGCGATAGCCCTCCCGGTGCCGCTGCCGCGCATTCCAGGTGAAGACCGGGTCGAGGGTACGCCAGTATTCGCCGATCTCACGGCGCAGAGCGCCATACATCGCCTCGCTCGGCACGCCGGGCCTGGATGCCCCAAGCGAAATCATGGATTGGATTTGCCGCCGCGTATCGGCCAGCGCCTGGCGGCTCTGCTCCGCTTTCACCGGATCCGGCTCCAGCAGGTAGTCTCGAACATATGTGCCGGAAAGATAAATGGCCGACCGCAGTTCGTCAAGCCTGGTCTGCGGTCTCAGAAACTCGCTCAGGATGGCTTCATTATTAGACTGCAACTGGGCGACGATCTGGACGCCGCTAATTCCACAAAGGACGAGCAGGGTGAGAAGGACGCCGAATCCGAGGGCTAAAGCTGTCCGGGTGGTAAGTAGCCGCCGCGCCGTTTGGCTTACGTAACCGTTCGCCGTCATTATCCACCCTAGGCCAACGCATTCTGATTGGAAGAGATAACGCCTTTGCGAATCGCGTAAAGGATGAGATCGGCCAGACTATGGAAGTTGAGCTTTTGAAAAATATGCTGCCGGTGGCAAATTACCGTAGTGGGGCTGAGGTCGAGAATAGTGGCGATGTCCTTATTGGATTGGCCTTCGGCCAGTAACTGCAAAATCTGCCGTTCACGGCTGGTGAGCAGATCGTAGCTGTCTTCAACCTGGCTGGCCTCCAGGTAACGCACATACTCGTCCGCCAGTACCCGGCTCACTTTGGGGCTGAAATAGGCTTTCCCTTGCGAGACGGCGCGGACAGCCTCCACGATTTCGAATTCCGCCGAACTCTTCAACACGTAGCCGCGGGCGCCGCCCTTGAGAGCGCTAAGGAGGTAACACTCATCGGCGTGGACGGTCAACATCACGAGCTGAATGTCGTGCAGCTTGCCGGAAATCTGCCGGGCCGCTTCCAGGCCGTTCAGAACGGGCATGCTGATATCGAGAATCGCTACGTGGGGCAGCTCGCGCTCCGCCAATTCCACCGCTTCCCGGCCGTCGGAGGCTTCCGCGACGATTTCGAATCCCGGCTCGTGCGCCAGGAGTGTGCACAGGCCTCTGCGAATGATCGCATGGTCGTCGGCGATTAGAATACGTATCGGGCGCATACGCTGTCTTTCTGAGGCTTCCACGGCTATTATATGGGCAAATCGGAACCGGAAAGAATACCCTGAACGAAGTATTTTCCGTCCGTAACCGGGAGTGGCCGCGGCTTGCCGGCAGGTGCGTCAAAGCCTCCCCTGCTTTTTGGGAGAAACTCATCAAACTCCGGTATGGGTATCCGGTCGCGAGGCCTGTACTATCGGTATCAATGGCCCGCTGGCTGTATTTGAAAACTCGTTGCACGGTTGCGCAGAAGGGCCGTTCCGTCACCAACTCCTAGTGTTTGAGCATGAGCCGAATGTCATCAAATGGCCAGCCACTCGACGATTTGGCGAAACTCGGCCAATTCGACACCTGCACCCTGGCGAACGCCATCGAAAGGTTTAATATCCGTCCGCGCAATGAGGGTTTCATAAGCGGAGGCACAATTTGTCAGTTTCCGCACCTTACGCCGGCGGTCGGCCATGCCGTCACTGGACGGATCCAGACTTACATGCCTCCGATGACG
This sequence comes from uncultured Solibacteraceae bacterium, assembly GCA_964487165.1. GTDB lineage: Bacteria > Acidobacteriota > Terriglobia > Bryobacterales > Bryobacteraceae > PALSA-129. The sequence continues at coordinate 2,337 of CAZARO010000147.1, forward strand.
GGAAAGTGCTACTACGACCGCATTGAATGGTGGCAGTACCTCGTGACAATCCCGCCCCCGCGAGTTGTGGTTCTGGAGGATGTCGATAACCGCCCTGGATGCGGAGCCCTGTTTGGGGAGGTGCATGCCCGGATTTGCAGAGCCCTCAGCTGTGTTGCGTATGTCACTAATGGCGCCGTCAGGGACCTCGACGCAGTCGAGCCACTCGAGTTCCAGGTATTCGCCGGGAGCATTGCTGTCTCTCACGCCTATGCGCATATCGTGGATTTCGGAGAGGCGGTTGAAATCGGAGGGCTCGAGATCAAGCCGGGAGACATCCTTCACGGCGACCGTCATGGTGTATTGTCCGTGCCTCCGCAACTCGTGGACAAATTGCCCGCCGTGGCCGGACAGATCCAGTCGGAAGAGAAGGAGTTGTTCGCGCTGATCGAACGCCCTGGGCTGTCTGTCGAGGCCCTCGGAACAAGACTCCAGCAATTCGCCGAAAAACAACGATGCCTCTAAACACGAATGAGCGATTCCTACAGGTGGGTGTCCCGCTTCTGTGCGCTGCCCTTCTGGCGGGATGCTCCGGTCAGAAGGTCGATGCCAGCGGGGCGCAACCCGCTGCCGCAGCCACCGTCGGAGTCACTCCAGTGGTCCGCAGAAACATTGTGCGCCAGATTACGGTGTCTTCGGAACTGGTTCCCTTCCAGGAAATTGATGTCTACGCGAAGGAATCGGGCTACATCAAAGACCTATTGGTGGACTACGGGACCCGAGTACAGAAGGGGCAACTGATGGCTGTCCTGGAGATTCCCGAACTGCAGATGCAACTGCAACAGGACCAGGCCGCCATCAAGAACCGGCAGGACATGGTGATGCAGCAGCAGCACCAGGTTGACCGCGTGAGTGCGCTGGTAAGGGCCTATCACCTGCAATACACAAGAATCAAGGGCGTGGCGGACAGCCGGCCCGGCCTGGTGGCGCCGCAGGAGGTGGACGACTGGGAGGCGAAAGACTTGGGGGTGGAGGCCCAACTGGAGGCCGCCAAATCGACGCTCCAGTCCGCGCAGAGCGAGCTGTTGGCGGCGCAAGCAAAACTACAGCACGATCAAGTGCTCTTCGATTACTCCAGGATCTATGCGCCGTTCAGCGGCGTAATCACGCAACGCTACGCGAACTTTGGCACTTTGGTGCAAGCGGGCACCAGCTCGAGCACCAACGTATTGCCGATAGCGAAACTCTCACAAGATGACTTATTTCGCCTGGTGATCCCCGTCCCGGAATCGTATGTCAGGTTCATTCACGTCGGCGATCCGGTAGACGTCCACGTGTCTTCCCTAGACCGCCATTTCCCTGGCAAGGTCGCGCGCTTTTCCGTCGATGTGACGGAAGACACCCGAACCATGCATACGGAAGTTGACGTAGCCAATCCGAAACACGTCCTGCTCCCCGGGCTTTACGCCGACGCCGCGCTCACGCTGGAGCGAAAGAGCGATGCGCTGGCGGTCCCGCTGCAGGCCCTCAATCAGTCGCCGGCCGGGGACACGGTATTCGTCGTCAATTCGGACGACAAAATCGAAATTCACCCGGTGCAGGTCGGGCTGCGGAATGCCGACTCAGCTGAGATTGTGTCAGGCCTCAAGGAAGGCGACCGTGTCGTCGTTAGCGATCGCGCCGCGCTGAAGGCCGGCACCATAGTGCAGCCTCATGTGGTGGAGATGACCGAGTATCAAAGCCAGTAGGCTGGGAGCCGATACACACGCATGCCTGGATTTTCCATTCGCAATCCGTACTTCATCGTCGATATCTGTCTTGCACTACTGTTGCTGGGGGTGTTGAGCGTAGCCCAAATGCCGGTGGATCTTTTCCCACCCATCAACATTCCGCAGGTAGTGGTAGCCACGTTTTATTCCGGGATGCCGCCCCAGGACATCGAAACCGACATTACCGATCCCTTGGAACGCTTTTTCACGCTGGCTAGCGGAGTGGATCACTTCGAGTCCCGATCGCTGCTCGGAGTCAGCATCATCAAGATCACCTTTCAACCCGGCACAAGCGCCGACTCGGATGTAACTCAGATTTCGAACCTCGCGCTGGCAGACCTGAAACGGCTGCCTCCCGGAACGCTGCCTCCGGTAGTGTTGAAATTCGATGCTTCCAGTCTGCCGGTGTGCCTGTTGACAGTCAAAGGCGAAGGGCTCAACGAGACGCAGCTCCACGATTTGGCGCAGTTTCAAATCCGCAACCAGATTCCGGGTGCGGTTCAAGGCGCCGTAATTCCCCCACCTTTCGGTGGAAAGTATCGCCAGATTATGGTCTACGTAGACCCATATAAGTTGCTCGCCAGGCAACTTAGCCCAATGGATGTGGTCAATGCGGTAAACCAGTCAAACCTGATTCTGCCGGCGGGCGATGTGAAAATGGGCCCTTACGATTATTATGTTTACTCTAACAGCCTGGTGGAAAATGTCAGCGATCTGAACAATGTGCCCGTGAAGACGGTGGGGACGAGATGGGTCTCGGTTGGGGATGTCGGCAAAGCGGAGGACGCCAACCAGATTCAATGCAACATAGTCCGCGTGGATGGGCAAAAGTCCGCCTATGTTCCCATCATGAAGCAGGGAGGCGACACCAACACTATCGCCGTAGTGAACGGAATTAGAAACCTCATACCTAAGCTGGTCGAAATACCGAAGCAGTTGGTGGCTGCCGTGGCGTTCGACCAGTCGGTATACGTAAAGAACGCACTGGAGACCGTGCTTCATGAGGGGCTAATGGGTTTGGGACTCACCAGCCTGATGATCCTCATATTCCTGGGGAGCGTGCGAGCCACCTCCGCGGTATTGCTGTCCATCCCGCTTTCGGCGCTTGCCACATTTGTGGTTTTGGCGCTGACGGGAAGTACCGTGAACACGATGATTCTGGGCGGATTGGCCCTGGCGTTCTCGCGAGTCATCGACAATTCGGTTATTTCATTGGAAAATATCTACCGGCACCTGGAAATGGGGTCGGCGCCGGCGGTGGCGGCGGAGGCCGGCGGAGCGGAAGTCAACCTTGCCATTCTGGCGGCCACTCTGGTGGATGTCGTGGACTTCTTCCCGGTAACTCTACTCTATGGCGTCAGTAAGTTCCTCTTTTCCGCGCTGGCCCTCGAATTCTGCCTGGCGCTGCTAGCGTCGTTTGTGGTAGCGATGACCGTGATTCCGCTGTTCTGTTCGCGCTTCCTGAAGAGTGTTCCACATGTACAGGAAGGGGAACACGAGGCTGCTACGGGCGGTTCGATCTTTGACAGGTTCAACCGTGCCTTCAACCACGGTTTCAACAAGGTTCTCGATGTCTATGAATGGTGCGTGCGACGGGCTTTGAGGCGCCCGGGGTTGACGGTTGCCGCGCTTTTCGGGTTGTTTCTGGTCAGTCTCGCGATCTATCCGTTGGTCGGATTGGCCTTCTTCCCGCGGACGGATGCGGGCCAGTTCACCATCAACCTGAAGGTGCCGACCGGCACCCGTATTGAAATGACGGACCAATACGTCGCGAGAGTGGAGGATCTGATCAGGCGCACCGTTGGTTCTCACGACCTGAAGATGATAGTCTCTAACATCGGCATCGTGCCGGATTTTTCGGCTCTTTACACCACCAACGCCGGTCCATACACAGCCACTGTCCAAGTAGCTCTCGCCGGGGATCACACAACCAGCAGCTTCGAACACATGGACCATGTGCGGGAGGCGCTCGCGGAGCAATATCCAGAAATTCGGACCTTCTTCTCGAGCGGCTCCATGGTGGACGCCATTCTGAACTCCGGCATGCCCGCACCTGTCGATGTTCAGGTGAGCAGCTCCAATTTGCCGCTCATTTATGGCATCGCGCAAAACCTCGCCACGCGCATCCGCCAGCTGCCGGGTGTTGGTGAAGTGTATGTTCCGCAAGACATGAACTATCCCGCGCTGCGGCTGAACGTGGACCGCGTGCACGCAGGGGAGCTCGGGTTGAGCCAAAAGGACATCATCGGCAATGTCATTACCGCGCTCAATTCGAATTACATGATTGCTCCGAATTACTGGGTGGATTACAAGACAGGCAACGACTACTACCTCACCGTACAATATTACGAACACGGGGCGGCTGCCATACACAATTCAATTGACTTGAGTAACATACCTCTTCGAGCGCCCAACTTGAAGTCGCCTACTACTTTGGATACGGTGGTCAAGCTGGACCGCATAGAGACGCCGACTGAGTTCGATCACTTTCAAATTCGGAGGGTAGCCGATGTATACGTAACCCCGTCGGGGGAGGACCTGGGACAGCTCAAGACCGCCATAGATAAGCTGGTTGCGGGTGCCAAGATCCCGGAGGGGGTCAGCGTTACAATGCGCGGGATGGTGCTGGGGATGGAGGAGTCCTTCAAAAGATTCGGGCTCGGTTTTGGCATTTCGTTTGCCTTGCTCTTCCTGATTCTGGTCGCTCAGTTCCGCTCCTTCGTGGATCCGCTCCTGATCATGCTGGCGATTCCGATGGGGTTCATAGGCGTGCTAGTGATTCTGCCCCTGGTGCACAGCACGCTGAACGTGATGTCCCTGATGGGGGTTCTCATGCTGATTGGCATTGCCGATTCGAATAGCATTCTCATTGTCGACTTCGCCCACAATCTGGAGGGCCAGGGGCTGCCGGTGGCGGACGCTGTGATTACCGCCTGCCGGGTCCGTCTGCGCCCCATCCTGATGACCTCGCTCGCCACCATCATCGGAATGATTCCAATGGCGATGAAGTTAGGAACCGGCGCGGAGCAATATGCGCCCATGGCACAGGCGGTCATTGGCGGCCTGACGTCGTCGGTGCTGCTGACCGTGTTCATCGTGCCAGCGGCGTATTTACTTGTTTACCGCAATAGGAGACAGAATGCTGGACAGCCGGCCTAGCGTAGCGGGTTTGGCGCGTTCACGGAGCAACTTTATGAGGTTGATGATTTCGGCTGTTACGCTTCTTTGCGCCTGGCAAGTATACGGACAGGCCGGACCGCCCGTTCCGTTGAAACTGAGCGACGCGGAAGCCTTGGCTTTGAAGAACCATCCGCAGGTGCTGGCGGCACAGAACGAGACATTCGCCGAGAACCAGCGGATCGTTGAGTCGCGTTCGGCGTACTATCCTTTCGTTGACGGAGAAGTGACCGGTTCGGCGGGTAACTTAGGGGCGAGAATTGGCGCGGGCTTCATCTCCGATTCCCGGCTGTTCGACCGTTTCGGCGACGGCGTGCAGATCAACCAGCTCATCAGCGATTTTGGGCGCACCGCCAACCTGGTCTCGCAAATGAAGTTGCAGGCGGGCGCGGCGGAGCAGAACTACCAGGCAGCCCGCTATGACGTGCTGCTGGGCGTCAACCAGGCATATTTCAACGCACTGCGCTCGCAGGCGCTGGTCAAGGTGGCCCAGGAGACTGTCACCGCTCGCCAACTGCTGGCAGACCAGGTGACCGCGCTGGCCCAAAACCAGCTTCGCTCGCAACTGGATGTCAGCTTTGCGGATGTTACGGTGTCCCAGGCCAGACTGCTCTTAATCCGGGCGCAGAACGTGGTGCTAGGGGCCTTCGCGGAATTAACCCGGGCCCTCGGTTCCCAACAAGCCGCCAATTACCAACTGGTCGATGAGCCCATGCCGCCCAGTCCTCCGGCGAAAGCAGAAGACCTCGTGAGCCAGGCGTTGCAGAATCGTCCGGAACTGGCCGGCCTTCGTTTGAACCGCGACGCAGCCTACAAGTTCGAGCAAGCGGAGCGCGACCTCAAGCATCCAACGGCGAGTTTTGTCGGTCTGGCCGGGTACATGCCGTACGTCGACCAGATTACTCTTCCTCGCGTGATTCCAAACGAATATGCAGGCGCCGCGGTGAACCTGCAGATCCCGGTTTTCAACGGTCATTTGTTCACGGCGCGGCGGGAAGAGGCGCATTACCGGGCGCTCGAATCCGACCAGCAGGTGCGCAACCTGGAAGAGAGCCTCGCGCGCGATGTCCGCAGCGCCTGGGCCAACGCCCAGACCGCATACCAGGGCCTGGCCGTAACTGCGGAATACCTGCGTGAGGCCACCATGGCTCTTGACCTGGCCCAGGGACGTTTCCAGCTCCAACTGTCCAGTATTGTGGAGTTGACCCAGTCGCAACTCAATCTGACCGGCGCGGAGATTGAAAACCTGAATGCCAAGTACGACTACCAGACCGCCTACGCTGCGCTGCAATATGCTATAGGCGCCCTGCGGTAAAGCGCAGGCTCTTCCTACTCAGAAGCCCACCGCGGTACTCCATTCAGACGATCTGTTCGATCGTTTTTTTGGATATCACCTACTGGCAATTGGCGGTGAAGAGGCTTGTCAATTCCTGAGGAAGCCCGTCGGCTCTATTGCTGTCGCAGACAGGCG
>CAZARO010000148.1:0-7807 GCA_964487165.1 uncultured Solibacteraceae bacterium
TTCCGCGCCGGCGATCTTGCGCGCCATGTAGGCGATCGATTCGCGCAGCACTTGCGGCGAGTCGGCCAGTTGCTGCGCCAGCGACGGCGTCGCGATCTGGTCCGAACAGAGCCGGTAGTACAGGTCTTCGCGAAAGCGGCGGGCATGAATGTCGGCGGCCAGGTCGCGATTGGTGGCGGCGATCAGCTTGCCGTGAAATCGCAGGCTGGCGGTATCGCCCACGGGATTGAAGCGGCGCGTCTCAATCACGCGCAGCAGCTTCACCTGAATACCGGGATCGAGGTCGCCTAACTCGTCCAGGAAAACCGATCCGCGCGCGGGACACGTTTCGAGCCACCCCTTGCGATCCCCCACCGCTCCGGTGAACGAGCCGCGGCGATGGCCGAAGAGCTCCGATTCCACCAGCGTCGGTGACAGCGCGGAGATGTTGATGGGAAAAAACAGCCCTGCTTCTTCATCGGGGAAGGTCATGCGGCGCTCATCGAACCGCAGGTAGGGCGATTCGGCGATGGCCCGCGCGACCAGTTCCTTGCCGGTGCCGGACGGGCCGGTGATGAGCGTGGCGAACTCGCCCATGCGTTCAAAGAGCGTGCGCCGGTAACGCCGCATGTCGTGGGTGAAGATGGATTGCCACACCGCCGCGCGCAGGCGGGCCGCGGGCATCGAGTTGCCGATGATGTCCTGAAAAATGCGCTCGAAGGCGCACTGGATCTGCCGCAAGCAGGCGAACGTGTGCGCCGGCTCGTAGCCCGAGGGGAGCGACAGTCCCTCGATTTCGAAAAAGTGCCGCCAGTCGGCCAGAAACTGGGAGTAGAAGCGCCATCGCGAAGGGCCGGCGCCCTTTTGTTCGCCGAAGCCCGCGTCGAAAAATCGAAGGTAGTAACGCTGGTAGAGGAGATTCAGCACGCCCTCTTCGTAAAGGACGCGATCTTCGTCATTTGCTGCCACCTGTGAGGCCAGCTTTCCGCGGAGGCGCGGGCACAAGTCCTCCAGGCGCTTGCCGATTTGCCACACATTGGGCCGGCGCCGGTCGGGTTCGCTGACCGAGAAGCTCCATACCGGCTGGTCGTCCACGAACTCGGAGCCGAGCGCGGCACGCTCGTGCTCCACGCGCTCCGGCAGGAAGGGATTGCAGAACGCCAACCGGGAAGCGGCTCGCAGAAAGGCCCGTTCCGTCGAGGAGAGAAAAGCCATCGCTATACATCTATTGTATAGGGCACGGCATGAAATGTACAATCGCCGTCGCGCCGAATAAAAGCACTTCGCTAAGTAATTGAAATCACAAAGGGCCGGGACTGGTGGCTGGTATGTAGTAGTCATGCCGCCATGATTAATGATTCAATGACACGAATGTCTCACGGATTCCGAGACCTGATTGGGCGGCGAGGCTTCCAGGCGTTCCTCTGGACACAGTTCCTGGGCGCGTTCAACGACAACCTCTATAAGATCGTGGTCTCCATGCGGGCCGTACAGGTTGCGGCGGGGTCGGGCAGCGAAAACCTGGCGCTGGCCGGGGCGGTATTCGTCACGCCCTTCCTGCTCTTCAGCGGATACGCCGGCCACCTGGCGGACGCGGTAAGCAAGCGCAGCGTGCTGATCTCCGTGAAGGTCTTCGAAGTGGCGGTGATGCTGCTCGGCCTGGCGGTGTTCTTTTCGACTCGCGTAGAGCTGATGCTGGTTGTGCTGTTCCTGATGGCCGTCCATTCCACGGTCTTCAGCCCCGCGAAGTACGGCATCGTACCGGAAATGCTGGGCGACGAGGATCTCTCCCGCGCCAACGCCCTGCTCGAGATGAGCACCTTCGTGGCGATCGTGCTGGGCACGTCGGTCGGCTCGCTGATGTTCGTATTGTGGAAGAACGTGCCGTGGAACATGGGGATGGCGATGGTCGCGGTGGCCGTCATCGGCCTGGCCGTCAGCTTGCGCATCATGCGCGTGCCGGCGGCCGGCGCCACGGCGCAATTTCGCCTCAATCCCTTTTCGGAAGTGATCACCGGAACAAGGCATCTGCTGGCCGACCGCCCGCTGTGGCTAACGGTGCTGGGCATCTCCTACTTCTGGTTCCTGGGCGCGCTTTTCCAGCTGGACCTGCTGCTCTTCGCCAACGAAGTGCTGCACGTCGGCGACCTGCAGACCGGCCTGATGGTGACTTGCCTGGCCATCGGCATCGGCGCGGGCAGCATGCTATCGGGGAAACTCTCGGGCGATAAGGTGGAGCTCGGACTGGTGCCGCTGGGGTCCATCCTGATGGCTCTGTTTTCGGTGCTGCTGTATGCCGCGCGCGGATCGTACGGCTGGTCGGTGGCCATGCTCGCGCTGCTGGGCCTGTCGAGCGGACTGTTCATCGTTCCGCTGAACGCCTATCTGCAGCAGCGCGCCGAAGCTCATGAGAAAGGCCGCCTCATCGCGACCAACAATTTCCACAACACCATAGGGATGCTGCTGGCCTCCGGGGTGCTGTGGGTGATGCACGACAAGCTGCACGTGGGTCCCGACAAGCTGATCCTGATCTTCGGACTGGCAACCGTGGGGACCACTGCTTACATCGTCTCTGTGGTGCCCGATTTTCTTATCCGCTTCGTGCTCTGGATGGCCACCCATACTTTCTTCCGCATCCGCATCGTGGGGCAGGAGAACCTGCCGCTTCACGGACCGGCGCTGCTGGTTTCGAATCACGTGTCGCATGTGGACGGGTTTCTCATCGGCGCCTCGGTGCAGCGGGTCATCCGGTTCATGGTGTGGCGGCCCATCTACGAAATGAAAATGCTGCGCTGGTTCTTCCGGCTCACCAGTGCCATTCCGGTGGGTACGCGCTCGGCCCGCGAAGTAGTGGAAGCCATCCGCAGAGCGCGCCAGGAACTGGCGGCGGGCGAAGTGGTGTGCATCTTCGCGGAGGGCGCCATCAGCCGGACGGGCAACCTGCTGCCCTTCAAGAGCGGCCTCGAAAAGATCGTCGCGGGTAGCGATGTTCCCATCGTTCCGGTGCATCTCGACCGCGTGTGGGGCAGCATCTTCAGCTTCGAGGGCGGCAAGTTCTTCTGGAAATGGCCGAAACATATTCCGTACCCCGTGACGGTAAGTTTCGGACGCCCGTTGCCGTCCACGGCCACCGCGCAGGAGGTCCGCCAGGCCATTCTGGAATTGGGCAGCGATGCGGTGGAAGCGCGCAAATCGCGCCGCGACACGTTGCCCGCCCGCCTGGTTCGCTCCGCGCGGGCCAACTGGCGGAAGTTCGCCATGGCGGATTCCACGGGGCGCGAACTCACTCACGGCGGCACGCTGGTAGGCAGCCTGCTGATTGCCGAATGGCTGCGCAAGAATCGGCGGGATGACCAGATGGTGGGCGTGCTGCTGCCGGCATCGGTAGCTGGAGCGGTGGTGAATGTCGGCCTCACCATGGCCGCGAAGACCCCGGTGAACCTGAACTTCACCGCCGGTCCGGAAGCTATGGCCGCGGTGACCGCACAGTGCCGGATCGCGACCATCGTCACCTCGCGCGCGTTTCTTACAAAGGCGAAGCTGGGCGAGGTAGCAGGCGCGGTCTACGTCGAGGACATTTTCGCCGCTTCGGGCACCGCCGCGAAGGCCGCCGCCTGGCTGAGGGCCCGGCTCATGCCCGCCGGCCTCCTGCTGCGGCGCTATACGAAGCGCGCGGCGACGCCGGATTCGCTGGCGACGGTGGTCTTCTCGAGCGGCAGCACCGGCGTCCCCAAGGGAGTGATGCTGTCGCATTACAACCTGATTTCCGATATCGAAGCCATGGTGCAGGTATTCTGGCTGACGGGCGACGATCGCATTGTCGGGGTGCTGCCTTTCTTTCACTCTTTCGGCTTTACGGTCACCCTATGGCTGCCGCTATTGAGCGGGTGCGGCGCGGTCTACCAACCCAATCCGCTGGACGCCAAGGCCACTGGACAGATGGTCCAAAAGCACAAGGGCACCTTCCTGCTTTCCACGCCCACGTTCTGCGGCAACTACATTCGGAAGTGTTCGCGCGAGGAATTCGCGTCGGTGCGTTTCGTGCTGGTGGGCGCGGAGAAACTGCGCGAGCAGACGGCGCGCGAGTTTCAGGAAAAGTTCGGGCTGGGACTGCTGGAAGGCTACGGCTGCACCGAAATGGCCCCGGTGGTATCGGTCAACGGTCCGGATTTCCATGCGGGACGCGACAGCCAGCTGGGCTCCAAGCCCGGCACGGTGGGCCATCCGCTGCCCGGAGTTGCGGTCAAATTGGTGGACCCGCAGACCGGCGAGCCTATGCCGCCGAATATGGAAGGCCTGCTGCTGGTGAAGGGGTCGAACCGCATGCTGGGTTACCTCGACAACCCTACGCTCACGAGCTCGGTGCTGCGCGACGGCTGGTACGTGACCGGCGACATCGCCTCGGTGGACGATGAAGGCTTCATTCGCATCACCGACCGGCTCTCGCGATTCAGCAAAATCGGCGGCGAAATGGTGCCTCACCTGAAGATCGAAGCCGCTGTCGCCGAGATTGTGGGCGAGCCCACCTGCGTGGTGACCGGCGTGCCGGACGAGCATCGCGGAGAACGCCTGGCCCTGCTCTATACCGATGGCGCCCTGGCGCCGCGGGAATTGTGGCAGCGCCTTTCGCAGACCGGCCTCCCGGCGTTGTGGATTCCGAAACGCGATGATATTTTCCAAGTGCCCAGTCTGCCGATTCTCGGCACGGGCAAGCTCGACCTGCGCGCCATACGGGCACAGGCGGCCAGCCTCATGGAAAGCTGCGACGGAGCGAAGTAAGGGCTGGCGTGGGGCGCGTTGAAGCCTCTCTGAAGCCCGCCTCCCGCAGGGCGGCGGAGCCACAACCAAAAGAATATTCACCGCAGAGACGCAGAGACACGGAGGAAAACAAAGTCAAAACCGGAGGCCACAGAGGTGGCAGAGGTCACGGAGGCGCGATCCTCGGGGATCAGCGTCTCAGAGGGTTCGGTTCGTGAGTATCGTCGCGGCTTGCAAAGATTCGTGCCGCTAGTAGTACAGCTCAGGAATTCAGGGCCTCCCGGTCAGTCGAACGAAAGGAGCGTCGTTATGGAGAGCTTTCTGCTTTTTGTAGTAGTCGTGGTCCTCATCATTCGCTGGGCGATTCTCTCGCGGCGTTATGGCGAGATGGAAGAACGGATCGACGCGCTGGTGCGCGGCCGGATCGAGCCCATCGAAATCACCCGGCTCATCAAGCGAGTGACTCAGTTGGAGGACGCCTTGGCGGGGTTGAAGCGCGAGGGCTCCGTCGCGGTAGCAGAGGTGCCGCCCGCACCCGAGCCGGTGCGGCAGCCCGCACCGCCGCCGAAGCCGGTAGCGGTGCCGGAACCGCCCCAGCTTCCGCCCATGCCGAAGCCCATGCCGAAGCCCGAGCCCGTTCTTGCTCCGCCACCACCGCCACCGCCGCTGCCGAGGCCCTCGATGCCGCCGGTATTTCGCCCACCGGAGCCGGCGCGTCCCAGCCGCACCAGCGAGGAGTGGGAGGCCCTGGTCGGCGGGAACTGGTTCAACAAACTGGGCATTCTTGTCCTGGTAATTTCCCTGGCGCTGTTCCTCGGCTATTCGTTTACGCAGTTGGGACCGGCCGGCGTCTCGGCCATCGCGCTGACCCTCAGCTTCGCGCTGCTCGCGGGCGGCGTGGTCCTGGAGCGGCGAGCGCGCTACGTCATCTTCGCGCGCGGCCTGCTGGCCGGTGGATGGGCCGGCCTCTATTTCACCACCTACGCGATGCAAGCCGTGGACGCCGCCAAGGTAATCTACAATCCGCTGCTGGGTGGCTTTCTGCTGTTGGCGGTCGCCAGCGGCATGGTGCTCCACTCGCTGCGATATCGCCAGCAGGCCGTCACCGGGCTGGCCTACTTTGTGGCCTTCACCACCCTCGCCATTACGCCGGTGACCACGCTCTCGGTGATTGCGCTGATCCCGCTGGCCGCGTCCCTGCTGGTGGTGGCCTACCGGTTCGAGTGGAAAGGCCTGGCGCTCTTCAGCCTGGCAGCCACTTACCTCACCTGCGCATCGCGCGGTGACAACGGCGCGCCGCTGTGGTCGGCGCAGACGGTGTTCGCCGCCTATGGGCTTCTGTTCGAAGCTTACGATCTGCTGCGCGCCCGCCGCCACTCGAACCATAGCGCGGAGCAGGCCATGCTGCCGCTCAACGCGCTCGGCTTCGGCCTGCTCTCGTACGCCAAGTGGTCCGCGGCGGCGCCGGCGGACATCTACCTGCTCACGATCGGGGTGGCGGCCGCGTACCTCGCTTCCACCGTCCTGCGCGCCGTTCTGCGTCCGCCGGCGAGCTTTCCGGCCGAAGCCGGCACGCTGCAACGAATTCTCGCGGGCGGCTTCGAAGGGCCCGTCACCCTGGCGGCGGCCTGTTCCGCCGTCACCGCCGTGCTCAAGTTGCAGGGCCAGACGGTCAACAACGTTCTTCTCGCCGAAGGCGAACTGCTCTTCGTCGCCGGCCTGCTATTCCGCCAGAATTACCTGCGCAGGCTGGCGGCAACTTTGTTCGCGGCCCTGGGCGTGAAACTTCTCGCGACCGACATCCCCAATGCGGGGACCGTCGCGGTCGCCGGCCGCATGATCCGCGACTGGACGCCCTCCGCGGCGCTGGCCGCTGTGCTCCTCTACCTCAATCGCGGACTGCGAAAGGCGAGCTTGAGTTATGGGTACGCCGCGTCCGCGCTGATCGCCCTGATGGTGGGGTTCGAGATTCCGCTGCGGAACATGGGGATTGCCTGGCTCGGCTTCGGAGTTCTCCTGTTCGTCTTCGGATGGCGATTCCGCCTGTTCGATTTCCGCATTCAGGGCTACCTGGCCGCCGCGCTGGCTCTCGGCGGCATCGCCCTGCATCAACTCCAGATCGCGTTCGGGACGGCCCCTCCGTCGCCGCATCCGTGGATTCCGCTGGCGCTGGCTGCCGCCGTGGCGTACGGCGCCGCCATCTGCGCGCGGCGCTCTTCGGCCGGCCGATTTACCGATTCCGAACGGCCCCAGCTCGAATTCATGGCGAGTTTTATCGCTAGCGCGGCCTCCGCGGCGCTGCTCTGGAAGACGGTTCCGGACATGTACCTCGGTCCGGCCTGGATGGCTCTGGCCTTGCTCGTGCTCGAATTGGGACTGCGCCGCTGGCCGGCGGACTTCCGATGGCACGCCCAATTGCTGCTGGCAGCAGGCGTGGCGCGCGTGCTGTACGTGCCCGTCCTGCCGCTCCTCGAGTCTGGCCCCGCGGGCGACCGCGGCGTGGTGATTGCCAGCGCGGCGCTGGCGGCCTACCTGTTCGCGGCGCGCATGTTCGCCGCCGGGCCGGCGCAAGTGGATGCAGATGAGTCGCGACGCGCCGTCAATGTCGCGTCGGCCTGCGGGTCGTTCTTTGTGCTGGTGGAATTGTGGACGCTCCTCGACCCCGTGATGGTAGCGCCGGCATGGGCGTTGTACGCGCTGTTGCTCATCGGCGTGGGCTTCCGAACCAACCTTGCCGGGCTGCGTCTGCAAGGCCACGTTGCCGCCTCGGCCGCATTCGGCCGACTCTTCGCCGCCAATTTCGAGGCCGCACACCGGCTCCTCACGGTACCGGTGGTGATCGCGGCCCACTATTTCGAGTCCTGGCGGCAGCAGCGCAAGCGGGAACGGCTCGACGCCTGGGAGAACTCTCTCGATCGGCCCTACCTCTATACGGCGGCGGGCCTCATCGCGGCGGACGCGCCGATCACCATCACTTCGGTCAGCGGCTATTCGGGCGGCGGCAAAGCGATGATCGAAGCCTATCAAAGCGGCAGGGCGCCGGCGTTCGAGCTCTACGGGCTCGGCCTCG
>CAZARO010000148.1:7817-8677 GCA_964487165.1 uncultured Solibacteraceae bacterium
CGCGGGCCTGCTCTACCTGGAACTGCGGCCGGCGTTCATCGAAGTCGGCTGGGCGTTCCTCACGCTCGCGCTTCTGGCCGCCGGCCGCGCGATGAACTTGCGCGATCTTCGATGGCAGAGTTATGCCCTGGCCGCGCTCACGTTTGGGAGAGCCCTGACGCTGGAATTCTACTCGCCCTTCGCCAACGTGCGGGAGCGCATCGCCGCGGGCGCGTTGGTGACCGCGTGCCTGTTCGTCGCGCAGCTTCTCATTTCGAAAGAGCGGCCCGCACGGTTGTTCTACTCGCTGCTCGCTACCGGCTTGGCCACGGCCCTCTTGTTCCAGGAAGTTTCCGGCAGCATGCTGACGGTCGCCTGGGGAGCGGAAGGCGCGGTGTTGCTTGGCCTGGGCTTCCCGCTGCGCGACCGCACGCTGCGACTGTCCGGCCTGGTGCTGTTCCTGGTGTGTGTCGGCAAACTGTTCCTGTACGATTTGCGCGCGCTGGAGACCTTGTACCGGATCCTCTCGTTCTTCGTGCTGGGCGTGATTCTGGTGGGCGTTTCGTGGATTTACACGCGATTTCGGGTGCAGGTGCAGCGGTACCTGTAGGAAGGATAAGGAAGGATAAGGAAGGGTACTGAAGTTAGAATGGCGAGGCTGGCGATTGGTGCCGTGTCTTTATTCTGACTTCACGGACCCGCAGGGGCCGCTTCTGACTTCAGCATCCTTCCATATCGCGTAGCGATGGTACGTATAGGAGGCATACAGAAGGGTAGGGAAGGGTACTGAAGTTAGAATGGCGAAGCTGGCGATCGGCGCCGTGTCTTATTCTGACTTCACGGACCCGCAGGGGCCGCTTCTGACTTCAGCATCCTTCCAT
>CAZARO010000149.1:0-8639 GCA_964487165.1 uncultured Solibacteraceae bacterium
GGGCGTGAATCGGAGCCGCGACCGCCAGGGAGCGGTTTTGTCACTGTAATATGCGACCCTCAATAACGCGGCAGACGCAGGTGTCCGCGACGCGCTACAACTTACCGTAACGCCTCCGAGCAGTCTCGTCGCTCTCCGCCGCCGCAGCGCGCAGGGGCTCGAAGCGGGCCCGCAGCGACTCGATGAATGCCTTGCTGGTAGTCGCGCCGGCGGGCGGTTTGCCCTGCATTCCGGACGCGATCCACTGAGCGGCGGCTTGCTCGACGGCGGCATCGGCGGCCGGCGGGTTCCACAGCGATGCGAGCCACACGAACATGGCGCGCAGCCTGGGCCGCATGGTAGGTCCGCCATGATCGGCGTCGCGTACCAAGTGATATTCGTGCGCCAGATCGAGATCCCATAGCGTGCGGTGCAGGAACTCCGCGCCGTCGTGCGCATTGAGGAAGTCGCGGCCGGCGGCCTCCAGGTAGATCGCCATGCCGGAGTCTTGAATGGCCGGCGCATTCGCGCGCGCCCGGTTGGCGGGATTGTTGGCCTCCCAAAGCGCCGCATCGCGCCCTGGGCCGACCAGTTGCGGCGGGCCGCCGGCGGTATGATGCACGCGATTGCGCGCTCCCACTTCTTGTTCGCGCAGTCCGGGTTCGAGCATGGGCTGCATAGCGGCGACAGCGGCGAAAAGCCGCGGGTGCCCGAAAGCCAGTTTGAGCGCGCCGTAGCCGCCCGCGGAAATGCCGGCGACCACGGTGACGTCACTCGCGTGGAAGGTGGCGCGCAGGCGGGGAACGAAGGCGGCCGTCAGGAACGAGTCCCAGCGAACGGTCCCGGCAGTGTCTTCCATGTAGTAGTCGAGGCCCGCGGTGGGCGTGGCGACGATCATGGGCGGCACCGAACCCTCCCTCCACCAGCCTTCGAACACCGGTTGCAAGTCAATGAGGTTCTCGCGCGTGCCGCCGGCGCCGAGCAGGAGGATGCAGAGCGGCAGCGGTTCCAGGTTTGCGGGCGAGAGGACGGCGTATGGGACGGGCGCGGGCAAGTGCGGTGAGGCGAGTTCGTGGAGGGTGACGGACGCCGGCTCATGGTTTGCGCTGCTTTGGTCTTTCATTCGCCATCAACTCTAGCACGTGCGCGGCGATGGTTCGCTGTGCCGCCGCGGAGAAAATGCGAACTTCGGGAGTGCGCCCGGCGTATAAAAAAGAAGGAACAAATATGAACACCTGGAACGATTTGCGGTATGCCGCACGTACGCTGCGGCGCGAGCCGGTCTTTGCGACCGTTGCGGTCCTGACCGTGGCTCTCGGCATCGGAGCCAACACCGCCATCTTCTCGATAGTCAACGGCGTGCTGCTGCGGCCGTTGCCCTACGCCGAGCCCGACCGCCTGGTGGCGCTGCGCGAAGTGGTGCCGGCGGTGGCCCAGACGTACCCCACCTTGCCGGTGAGTGCGCGCCATTTCACCGAATGGCGCCAGCGCCTCGATTCCTTCGAGCGGATGTCGGCCATCGATCCGGGGAGCGCGACCCTCACCAGCAGCCGCGAGCCCGAGCAACTCGACAGCATGCGCGTCTCGGCCGATTTCTTTCGGACCATCGGCATTCATGCGGCCATCGGACGAACGTTTGTGGATGGCGAAGATCAGGAGGGCAAGAACGCCGTCGCCGTCCTCAGCTACGCTCTCTGGCAGCGCCGCTTCAACGGCGATCCCGCCATCGCCGGCAGCACCATTCATCTGGATGGGCGCCCGCTTACCGTCGTGGGCGTGCTGCCGGAGTGGTTCCAGTGCCCCAACCTGGGTGGGCTCGAGGTGGGAAAGTCGCGGCTCGTGCGGCCGGAGGTATTTACCCCGCTGGTGTTCTCCAAGGAACAGTTGAGCGATCTGATGGGGGAGTTTAATTACAACGTGATCGCGCGGCTCAAGCCCGGCGTGACGGCGCCCGCCGCGGTAGCGGAGTTGAACGTGGCCGGCGCTGAGCTGGTAAAGATGGCAGGCGAGAAAATGGAACTGCGGGGGTGGGCCGGGCCGCTGCTCGATTCCATCGTCGGCCGTTCGCGGACCGGGCTCGTCGTGCTTCTCGGCGCGGTGGGATCGGTGCTGCTGATTGTGTGCGTGAACCTCGCCAATCTCATGCTGGCGCGTGGCGAGCGGCACGCGCGGGAGTCCGCCATCCAGGCGGCCCTGGGCGCCGGCGGCGGCAGGCTGGTCCGCCAGGCGCTGTCGCTGTCGCTGGTAATCGCCCTTCTGGGCGGCTTGGCCGGCGTGGGGATTGCCGCCGGAACAATGGGGGCGCTGGTGAAAAGCGCGCCGGCAGACATTCCGCGGCTGGACGAGGTCCGGCTGGACGCGGGCGTGCTGCTCTTCGCGCTCGCCATCACCACTCTTACCGGCCTGCTATTCGGCTTGGCGCCGGCATGGCGGGCGGCGCGCACAGACCCGCAGAGCGTGTTGAAATCGGGCGGACGAACGGGCACGGGTTCGGCGGGCTCACTCCGGCTGCGGAGTTCGCTGGTTGTGGCTGAGGTAGGTCTCAGCACCGTGCTGCTGGTGGCCGCCGGGCTGCTGATGA
This sequence comes from uncultured Solibacteraceae bacterium, assembly GCA_964487165.1. GTDB lineage: Bacteria > Acidobacteriota > Terriglobia > Bryobacterales > Bryobacteraceae > PALSA-129. The sequence continues at coordinate 2,561 of CAZARO010000149.1, forward strand.
GCAGCTTTCTGCGGGTGATGCGCGGCGAGAAGGGTTTCTACGCGCCCACCGTGCTGGCCGCCGAGGTGCAGATCCCGGACATCAAGTATCACGACCACACGCAGCGCGACCAGTTCTTTCTGCGCGCTCTCGACCGGCTCACGGGGCAGCCCGGAGTAGTTTCCGCAGCCGTGGTGACGGCCCTTCCGCTGCAGGGCGAAACCTGGATCGACAGCGTTTCCGTGCCGGGCGATACGCGCTCCGACTGGCAGAAGGCGCCCACCAACGTCCGCTTCATCAGTCCCGACTATTTCCGCACTATGGGCATTCCGCTGCGGTCCGGCCGGCCGTTCAACGATAACGATAAGCGAAACGTCGCGATTGTGTCCGAGGGGCTGGCGCATCTGCTTTGGCCCGGCCAGGACGCGACGGGCCGGCAGGTGCTGGATGGCCAAACGCCGCGCGAAGTGATCGCCGTGGTGGGCGACGTCCGCGCCGAGTCCGACAAGCCGCCGGTCTCGATTTTATACCGCCCGTATTGGGACTGGTCCCCGTGGCGAGTCACGCTGGTGGCCCGCGCCGCGGGCGATCCGCACTCCATCGCGGGCGCATTACGCGCGGCGGTCCGCACCGTCGATCCCGATGTGCCGCTTTCCGACATCCGCACCATGCAGGAAGTGCTGGAGCAATCCGTGGCGCAGCGGCGGTTCCAGATGCGGCTGGCGGGGGCATTCGCCGCTACGGCCCTGCTGCTGGCAGCGCTCGGCATCTATGGGGTGGTGTCCTATGCGGTGGCGCGGCGGACCAACGAAATCGGCATCCGCATGGCTCTGGGCGCGCAGGCGCACCAGCTCTATCGCATGGTGCTGCGGCAGGCGTTGGCGCCGGTGGCTCTGGGGCTCGTGTTGGGACTCGCCGGGGCTTTCGCGGCGGGCACGGTCCTGGCCAGCCTGCTCTACCAGGTGAGTCCGCGCGATCCGGAACTGCTGGCCGCGGCCGCGCTGCTGCTGGGCGGGGTGGGCCTGGCGGCCTCATTTCTGCCGGCCCGCCGTGCGGTGGGCATGAATCCGCTGGACGCGCTCCGCGACGAGTAAGGGCGATGGGCGGACCGCTTGCTTGCGCGCGCGGCTCGGAATAGCGCCTCTGTTTTTAACAGAGCCTACCGAGCCGCGACCGCAAGGGAGCGGTTCTTCGAATATTGCAACTCCCTCTGGCTTCAGCCCGCGACTCGGCTTCGGCCTTTCGTGGGGGCTGGCAATCCTGGCTGCAGGCAGGCTTTCAGCCGGCCTCTCTGTCACGAGTCGGACTTTTTCCGGCCTCTGCTGCACGATGCCTGCGAGATACGAAGCCGGAGAAAATACGTGCGAACTCTTGAGTGGTCTGTTCCGATTCAGCGGCGGCCTGAAAGGCCACCTGCGGGCACGATTGCCTGCCCCACCCTTCTAGCCGACTGCATGCTTCAGCCCCCGAAATGCCCCGCTTAGAAGTATAACTTCAGCGCTAACTGCAGCGCGCGCGGTGTATTGATCTGGCTTCCCGAGCCGGTCAACACCCCGAAGGTGGCGCTTTGCAGCGTCGTGGAACCAGTGCCGAAACGGACGCGGTTGAATACATTGAACGCCTCCGCGCGGAATTCCAGCGACGTCTTCTCGCGAATGGGGAAGGAACGCGTCACGGACATATTCTCATTGAGGTTCGGGAATAGCCGCACTTTGGGGTTATCGCGGGTCACGTTGCCGATATCGTTGAGACTGGTACCGCTGCCCTGAAGCGGGAATGGCCCGGTTCCGTACGGCACGAAGAAGTTATCCTTCCCGGGATTGAAACCGCCGGACCAGTCTGGCTGCCAACCGTCGTACGAGGTCACGTAGGCCGGTACGCGGCCCGCCACGCCGCTGGCGTAGATCGGAAGCGTCAGCGAAGTGCCGATGCCCACCGGCGTGCCGCTGTCGTATATGTTAATGCTCGACAGCCGCCAGTCGCCGATGATCCAGGCTGCCGGACCTTGGCTTACCCAGTGCCGGTTTTTGCCGAACGGCAGATCCCAGACGCCCGCGAACTTGAAATCGTGGGTCACGTCAAACTGGCCGATCGACTTTTCCAGGCCGCGGTTGAATAAGTCGGCGGCATACCCCTCGCCCCACGCCGTATCCGAGTCAGTCAGGATTTTGGAAAGGACGTAAGACGCCTGGATGGTGAGACCGCCCGCCACGCGCTTATTCAACTTGGTGATCAGGGCATGATAAGTGGAATGGCCGCTATGATCTCCCTGGCCGGCATAGGTGTCGATGTAAGTGTATTGCGGGTAGGGCCGCAAAGCCTGCGCTACGGTAGCGCGGCTTCCCCATAACGCGTTGAACCCCGAGAACGGAGCCGTGATGCCCGCCGCGTTAGCGGTGGCCGATCCCACCAGGCTGTTCAAAACCGTGGTGCTCTGTGCCACGGTTCCAAACTCGGTAAGGTACTTCGGGCTGATCTGGTTATAATCCAGCAACTGCGCTTGCAAGTGATCTCCCAGCACGCCGTTATAACCAATCTCGAAAACCATGGAGCTGCTGAGCTGCCGCTGGATGGAGACATTCATGTTGTCGAAAGCCGGCAGTTTGGTGCCCTCGTTGCCCTGGAACCAGGCGACGCTGGTGCCGTTGGAAACCGAGGGATTGATGAAGGGAGGAGCGGTCCATGGCGGCATGCCTCCATCCATGGTGTAAGTCGGCAGGATACCCGCATCGCTGCTGGAGAACGTCTGCGTCAGCGTGTAGCCCATGTTGTGTGTCGATCCGCTGACCGACACCAGGGACCCGAACGAGCGCGCGTATGAGCCGCGGATTACCGTCTTCGAGTCTTTCGAATAGGCGAAACCCACGTGCGGGCCAATACCCTTGCTCCATAATCCCGACAGCGACTGGGAACCGACGCAGCCCGCGCAGTTGCCGGCGAAAATCACCGCGCCCGGTATGCCTCCCGCGGCCGGATTCGGCGTGGTCGGCGAAAAGTTGCTCCAACGGCTGTCCAGTCCGGTAGGCGGCAGGTTGATGTCGTAGCGGATTCCGTAGTTCACAACCAGCTTGTCGGTAACCCGCCAGTCGTCTTGAATATACCCGCCGATATACCAGAAATGCTGGCCAATGAATCGTATGGTGTCGATCTGGCCGCTGTCGGCATAGCCCAGCAGGAACGACGCGAAGGCGTTGCCGCCGGCATTGGGGTTAGATCCCCCCGCCACGCCCGTTTCCTGGTAACTGAAGCCCACGCAGCCGGCTTCGCACTGGCGGCCGAAACCATTGTAGTGGTTGATCTGCAGCATGCCGCCGAATTTTATGGAGTGACGCCCCTTGAGCCAGGTGAAGTCGTCGTTGAAACCGTAAACCGTGTTTTCCGAGCCGTTGTCGGCTTGGCCGCCCCACGTGCTATAGGTATCGCCCGTGCCGCCGGAGAAGAGATTCACCAGGTTGTCGTTGCAGTTCGGAACGTTGACCAGGCAGAACTTGGTCTGCCAGCCGCCGGTATACTCCTGTGGCGGCTTGTGGTCCTGCCGCCAGTTGTTTCCGCCGGAGTAGAAATTGTTGATCTTGGTCGGGCTGATCGTCCAGATCCAGCTAAACCGGAACACATCGGTCTGTTGCAGCAGATCGTTGTAATTGGTATACAGGCCGGGAAGTGTGGGCGGACCGTCGGGACCGGCGGTCTGGTGTTCCTTGTCGTGCCCCCAGTAGCCGGAAATCCGGTACTTCTCGCTGAAAATGTGGTCCATTTTGACGCTTAGCTTGTTGACCGGATATACCTGGGTTCCGGATGTCTCCAGGTAATTGTTGTTGACGTACGCGGCACTTCCCGGAGCGGCGCCATTATTGGGTGCCAGCGAGCCGCTGCTTTGAAATACGCCCAGGGCCTTAATCGACGCCGCGCTGAACATGCTCTGGGGGATGACGTTCCCGGGGAAAGGCGTGCGCGTGTAGCTTCCGTTGGAGTTCAGCACCTGGGTTTCCGGATTGTAAATGGGGATCAAGGCGCCGCTCGAAGTGACCCAATTGCTGAAATTGCCGGTGTACATTTCCGGAGTGGGAACGGTGAAGGCCGTGCCATTGGCGCCCACGCGGTTGCGAAATCCCTCGTAGGAAAAGAAAAAGAAAGTCTTGTCCTTGCCATGGTAGATCTTGGGAATCCACACCGGTCCCCCGAGGGTGGCCCCGAAATCGTTCTGCTTGTAAATCGAATTGGCAATGTGGGCGGCGTTGCTGAAGAAGTTGTTGGCGTCGAAATCGTTGTTGCGCAAGAATTCGTAAGCCGAGCCGTGGTACTGATTGGTGCCGGATTTCGATACGTAAGTCAGGTTACCGCCGCCGGCGTGACCGTACTCCGCCTTGAATCCGTTGGACTCGGTGGTGAACTGCTCCAGGGCCTCCACTGAGGGCGCATTGGAAGTCACCCAGCTTTTGGAAAGCGCGCGGCTGGTGTTGGTGGATATGCCGTCGAGCGAGGTTCCGTAGGACGCCGCCTGCCCGCCACCGATCATGAAGCCGTTATCGCCTCCCAGGTTCTTGGCGTCGGGCGTGAGGGCCGCCAGATCGAACGGCGTCCGGATGGTCCCGCTCACTTCCAACGGAAGATCGTTGACCAGGGTGTTTTCGATGGAGGTGGCCGACGTGGCGTCCTGCGTCTGCAGTTGAACGGCGGCTGCCTGAACCTCCACCGTCTGCCGCGACTCGCCGACTTCCAGGCTGGCGTCGGCGCGCACGGTGCTGGCGGCGTCCACCGTAATGCCGGTAAGGAGGAACGCTCGAAAGCCGCCCTTCTCCACGCGCAGGTCGTACTTTCCGGTGGCCAGATCGGGCACGGTGAACTCGCCCGATAAATTGCTGGTGGTGGCTATGGCCACGTTGGTGGCCACGTTCGTGAGCCGGACGCTGGCGGCCGGCACGACCGCTCCCGAGGAATCGCGCACGGTGCCGGTAATCGCGCCGCGCTCCGATTGTGCCAGCATGGGGCCGGCGACAATCACTCCCATCAATACCAATACCGCAACGTTGCTTCGGACCCTCGACATGGAGCCCCTCCTCCCCCGCCTCATTCCCTTCGGCCACTCAGATGTTCAGGCTTTCCTGACCATCTCAGACTGGCGCCCGTGAAGCAGCTATGGGGTAAAAGTTAGTACTTCGCGACGAGAAAGTCAATAATTGATTTGCGTTTTTTTCGCCGGATGGTGCGGCCGGCGACTCTGGCAGCCGGCCGATCATGCCCAGTAAGGTTCGCCGTCCCCTAAGTTTTACTTCAGAAATTCGGGGCTGATTTCCAGCCCCAGGCCTAGTCCGGTGGGGACCTTGAGGAGGCTCTGGCGCACTTCCGGCGGAGCCGCCGCGGCCATTTTCTCAATATAGTGGCCGGGCCGCCCAAGCTGGCTTTCGGAACGATAGAAGTTCTGAATGGAGGCGCCGAAATGAGCGTTCGCGTATGTCAGCACCAGCGAGCCGACGTTGTGCAGCGCCACCGGCGTGCGGAACAGAGCCGCGTAGTCGGCGATTTTCCTGGTTCCGCTGAATCCCCCGGCAAAGGAAAGATCCGGGTGGATAATGTCCACCGCCTGGTTGTCGACGAATGGTTTGAAGCCGCGCACCATTTCCAGCTTCTCCCCGGTGAGCAGCGGCACGCGGGTGGAGCGCCGCAGCGCCATCCAGGCTTCGGAAAAAGGCGGGTTCAGGGCATCCTCGATGAAGAGGGGATTCATCGGCTCCACGGCCTTGGCCACGGCGATCGCGCTGGGCGTATCCAGTTCGTTGTGGCAATGAACCGCGATGTCGATGCCGTCGCCGACAGCTTCGCGGCAATTGCCGTAGCCGCGCGCCACGTTGCGCAGTTGCCCCGTGGTCAGGGTGGCGGCAAAGCGCGCCGTCGGCACCCCCAGCACCGGATCGATGTTGTTCTTGAAGGCGGTGAAGCCCTCAGGCATTTCTTTAATCCTCTGGGCCCAATCCCGGCAGGAGACCTTGTCCAGCATGTCGAACCCGATGCCGTGCGAGTACATCGCGATGGAGTCGCGGAACGGGCCGCCAAGCAGGGTGTGGACCGGCGCGCCGATGATTTTCCCGGCCAGGTCCCAGAG
>CAZARO010000150.1:0-8622 GCA_964487165.1 uncultured Solibacteraceae bacterium
GATACAGCAGCGGCAGCGCGGAAGCGATATCGCATTGGCTGGCTTCGTCGATCACGACGAGGTCGAAGAAGCCGGGCTCGAATGGCAGGCGCCCGCGCGCGGAGAGCGACGTCACGGCCCAACACGGCAGAATCTTGGCCACCTTGGGAAACAGGCTGTAGTAGCGGCGAAACACGCGCCGGCCGGCGCCTTCGTCGTAACCGTCGCCGCCGGCGATCATCTGCAGCAGCGAGACGTATTCGCTCAACAGCCTGCGCCGCTCGGGAGTCCAGCGGGTGGGCCACAGGCGCAACCACGATTGCCATAATTCGAGCGACGTGTGCGCCGATTCCTCGGCGATCGCGGTCAAATCGCGGGCCAGCTGTTCCAGCGGGCGAGCGCCGCGAAGCTGTTCCAGGCCGCGGCCGTAGGCGCGAACGCGCTCCGCCCACTCCAGGCGACGCGCGAACTCATCCCGGAAACTCTCCCAGGCATCGAGCGTGGGCTCGCCCGCAGGAGGTGCGATGCCGAGCCGTCCGGCGTCGGTCGACATATCGCGGGCGATATCGGAGACGCGCTCCACGCGGCGGCCGCGCGAATCGCCTAGAAAGCGGCCCATAGCGGTCTGGGCCGATTCGCGGGCCGCATCCAGCGCGGAAGAAAGCGCCCGCAGACGGCGCGCGGCGATCTCCAGGTCGGCCGATCGAAGCGCGGCGAAACGCTGGTCGCCGAAAAGAGTGCGCGCCGGTTCGGCGGCACGCTCCGCTTCATCCACCGAATTGCGCAAGCTCATGGTGGCGGCGATCTGGCGTTGGACGGCGGCGAAACGGTCGCAATCCTGCCGATGCGCGCGCTGCAGCCATTCGTAGCGGGCGGTAGCGTCGGGACTCGCCGATTCCGCAAGCCCGGAGGTGAGATGCTGCGCCACGCGGGCGTGATGCTCCTCCTTGCCGAGGCGCAGCAGCAGCGGATACGGTCCCAGTTCGTTGGTGCGCGACTCCACCACGTCGACCGCGTGATTGTTCTTGCTCGAAAACAGCACGCTCGATTCCAGCCACGCCTGGTTGGCCAGGAGCGATGTGACCACCTGCGACTTGCCCGTGCCCGGCGGCCCGGTGACCACCGTGAGAGGCGCGCTCAGCCCTTGCACCACGGCTTGCCGCTGCTCGGTGTTGAGCGGCAGAACTTCCAGGATGGGACGGTCCTCCGCGGGCGGGGAATCCAGATTCTCGCCGCGCAGCCATTGTCCCAACGCTGTGTCGCGCACCGCCGCTTCGTCGAGCTGCATGAGCTTGCGCAGTTCGATTTCGAGCCCATACGTGAAGGGCGAGCGGGTCCCGGCGAAGAGCACGGCGCGGTTGTAGATGCCCGGGGCGGTGAGTTCGGAGAGCGGAGCGGCTTGCGAGAGCGTACTGGGATCGAGATGCTCGCGCCAGTTCCAGTCCGGCCGGCAGCGCTGCAGGCGCAGGACGATCTCGTCCCATTCGGGCAGCTCGTCCTCGGGATTGGCGAGGCCGAGTTCTTCGGAGAGTTGGATGGCCTCATCGATGACGTTGCCGCTGTCGGCCGCGGGCAGCGTTTTCAGCACCTCCATGTTGAAGAGCGGGATTCCGCTCGCCGCCCGGAGCGGCGTGCCCGGCTCGTCAATGCGCTCTTCGACGGGATAGAGCAGCACCGGCTCGATGCGCATCTCCTCTTGGTTGCGCACGAAAAGCGGGCGCAGGCGCAGGGCGTAGCCGATGTAGAGGGTGAGCTGGCCCTGCTCGCGCCGCACCTTTTGGACGAGTCTCTTGACGGCGCGGTCGGTCACCCAAAGTTCGTGGCCGGGGCGGGCGAAGGGAAGCTCGCTCAGCGCCACATAGTCGGCGGTGGCCGCGGCGGGGATGCTGATGCCGGAGCCGCTCTCGCGCGACAGGCACTCCAAATAATATCGGCAGAGGTTGGCGAGGAAAGTACGCGGCGCGGGGGCGGCGCCGGAGCCCTGCGGCGAGGCGGTTCGCGCCCACCAGCGGTAGGCGTTGTCCTGCGTGACTTCGCCGCCTTGCAGGCTGTGGAGCGCGGCGATTACCTGGGAACGCTCGAGCCCCAACTCGTCGGCAATCTGCTGCGCTTTCAGTCCCGGCTTGCGGGCGAGAAGCTGCTGGATTGTGTCGACGGGGCTCATCGAATTCTTACAGTAGCGCAGTTCAATCGCTGTTCCTACGGCGACTGCTGGCGTAAGTCAAAATTGCCTCGATACTATCCCGCGGAATCTCGAACTGTTCTGCGATTTCGGCGACGCTCAGGCCATACTCAAAGTTATCGACAATCGCGTCGACTGGCATCCGCGTGCCGAGGAGCACAGGAGCGCCGCTTTGCACTCCGGGTTTGACTTCGACGAGCGGGCATTCCGACCAGTCGATGCTTTCCTTTATGGTCACGGCGGCCTCCCTGCCACTATGATTTCATATTATTCGCCCTGGAAGATTAGAATGTTCCAGGCTTGCCGGTGCCACAGAGCTTGAACGTTCCGAAATCCTTATACCAGTCCTTCGGGTACGTCAGGGTCCTGCCGTCTCTATTCGGTGAGTTCGAACAAATCTCTCTCGGAGACCTGCCGCTCCTTGGCGCGATCGCGCAGATGAGCCCACCGCTCTCTGGGCAGCCGCTCCCATTGAATCTTGGGCATGCTTCAGCGGCCCAGGATTAGGGCGCGGAACTCATCCACCAGGCGATCCTGTTGGTTGGGATCGTCGTTTGCCAGATTGTCCTTCAGCTTTTCGAAGAATTCGCGCTTGCGAGCCTCGTGGCCATCGAGACCAAGTCGCACCAACGCGGCGATCGCCTTGCTCATACTGGCGTCGACGGTGCGGGCGTAACGTTCGACCTTCTTAGCGAGGCTTGGAGCTAGCCCGACTGTATATCTGGTTTCGGCGCTGCCCCCGCTCTTCTTCCTGGATCGTTGTCCGCTCCGCCGGGGCTGCTTCGGGCTCGTCTCAACGTGAGGCATATATCATCATGGTGCCTCATTCTGATGTATGTGGCAACTCTCCGGCTACTTTGGATGACTCCCAGGGACATTGTGCACTATCATTGAGGAGGCATGCGAACGGCGAAGAAAAACAAGATCATGGCCCCGATTCACCCTGGGGAGACCCTCCGCGAGGATTTCCTGAAGCCGCTCGGGCTGACCGCTAACAGGCTGGCGATGGAACTGATGGTGCCGGTGACTCGGGTAAACGATATCGCTCGCGGCAAGCGGGCGATTACCGCCGATACGTCTCTCCGCCTGGCACGCTACTTCGGCACCACGCCACAATTCTGGATGAATCTCCAGGCGAATTATGAACTTGAATTGGCCGAGGATGCCCGTGGGCGCGAAATCGCAGACCGAATCAGGCCACACCAAGCCGCGTGAAGGCGGACGGAGAGCCATGACTATCACGCTTACACCCGACCAGGAACGAGCTATCCAGGAAGCTATTCGCACCGGCGTTGTCCGGTCGATAGACGAATTCATCGAGACCGCAATTAAAGCGTTGCCGCGCCGCGAAGCTGAATTCGACGTGGAAAAGGCCCGCCAGGCAGGCGCCCGAATTCGCGAGCTCCGTAAAGGACGTCCGGTTCGACCGGCACGGTATGTCGATCCGCGAACTGGCGCATAGCCGGTGACCCCGTCGCCTATTTCTCCGTCCCACCTGCCAGCGCCCAAGTGCCTCCCCACAGCGCGACGGCGATGAAGAGGCTGGACCACTCGTTGGGATCGCCCGGCGCTCCGGGAATGCCGTAGAGTCCCAGAACTCGCGGCAAGTGAAGCGTAACCACCCAGATCGCGAACATCAGCCCGATACCGGCCGCGCCGGGACGCTGCCAATAATTGAGGCCGATGCTCAGCCCGGCAGCGATGAATGCCGCGCCGAAAAATGCTACCCAGAAGACGTGCCAGGGAATCCACGCCGGCAGCAGACTGCCGATAAACGCCAGTGCCAGGAAATGGTCCACGCCGAAAACCACAAGCGAGAGAGCCAGCAGATAGCGGCTGGCGACTGTGAGCCAGCCCCCTATCAGCCATGCCAGGCAGGCGAGCGAGAGCGGCTCGAAGACCGCGGTGCGGAGCGACATATTGCCGGGATTCGCGGCGTACTTCGGCACGTCGAGAATCAGGGTACACAGCAATAGCAGGCCGCCGAGCACGAGCGCGGCCGTTCGCCTGGTTCGCCGGGCCAGCAGGCATGCGCCGCAGGCCACCCAGATAACGCCGAACAGCGAGGCCAACCACGGAACAGCCGGCAACCAGGGAAGCACGGGAGTGACGCCGTAGGATACGCCGCCAAAAGTCTGCTCCGCGTGCCGGGCGCACACCACCGTCTCGACACCCAGGGCGACTATGGCCAGCGAGAAAATGGGAAGTCCCAGCCCCGGCAGCGCTGCGAGGAAGGTTTTTCGGAACATGCTTTCCTAAGATAATACGGCCCGTCAGCCGCTTGCCACATGAGATAATTTCAGGCAGAGGTGCAAACCAGGATCATTCGCGCGTTATCCCTGCTCGCAATTGTGGGTGGGGTGGCGTTGTTCGGACAGCCCGCGGCGGCGGAGCGGTTCGTCAACGAGGAGTTACGCCCGTACTACGCCCATACCGGCTTTTCCTGGAAGATCGACCGCGTTGCCAACTTCGAGCTGAATTATGAGGCCGGCACGGAGGCCGAATACCGTCTCGCACAGCTCGAACAGGTGGCCCAGCGCGGCCAGGATTCCATCCTGCAAATGCTGGGCGAGAGTAAGTACAGCCCCGTGGTCCACGTCTTTTTCGTGGAATCGATCGAGCGCATGAAGCAGCTCATCGGCTCGGAAGTGATCGGCCGTTCGCGGCCCACGCAGCACGCCGTTTTCTGCGTGGTGGCGCCCTTTTCTGAGTTGAGTCTGAAGCACGAACTTACTCATGAGATCGCCACCAACCTGTGGGGGCCGGCGGAGCACTGGCTGGAAGAGGGGCTGGCGAATTTCGCGGTGGATAATAAGTCGTCCCTGATGAAGCGGCAGTGTCTCGCCATGATGCAGAGTAAGCAATGGATCTCGCTTAAGAAGCTAGTCAACTCCGGGTGGGAATCCTCCAGCTTCTCTCCCGACGACGATTATCCCGAGTTAGGCGGCTTCGTGGAGTATCTGTACGCTACTTACGGCGCCGCTAAGTTACAGCGAATCTGGAAGGAAGGCAGTAAGAGCATTCACCGAGTGTATGGGAAAAGCCTCTCTAAGTTGCAATCGGAATACCGATCGGACTTACTGAAGCACCGTCCCGAGGTGCACGACGCCATCAACCTGCCCGGCCGCGACGACGATCAGTTACTTCCCTAGGAAGAAGTTCCCCACCAGCATGGCATCGATCCCCGATGAATAGAAGCTGCGCACGGCGTCGCGCGGCGTGCAGACCAGCGGCTCGCCGAACAGATTGAACGAAGTGTTATAGAGCACCGGCAGCCCGGAGGCCTTCCCGGCGGCGTGCAGCAGCTTCCAATAGAGCGGATTTTCGTCGCCATCCACGGCATGTACGCGCACCATGTCGTCCGCCAGGATGGCGGCCGCGAACTGCTCGCGATATTCCGGCCGCACGCGGCCTACGGTGGTGAGGTAGCGCGCGTTGGCGCCCACGTCGAAATAGCGGGCACACAATTCGACCGGCACACTGGCGGCGAACTTACGGATGGGCTCGCGATGCTTGATAAAAATGTTCAGGTTTTCGGTGGAATACGGATTCAGCGGCGACGCCAGAATGCTGCGGTTGCCGAGCGCGCGCGGGCCGAATTCCATGCGCCCGTGCATCCAGGCGACGATCTTGTTGTCGGTCAACTGTTCCACCGCGGTATCTACGATCTCGTCGGCGGTCAGCAGGTAGCGGAACCGCAGTTTGCAGTTTTCGAGTACCTTTTTAGTGTCCTCGGCGGAGAAGGCCGGCCCCAAAGAAAGCGTGTCGAGCGGCACGCGCGCCTCCTGCCGGTAGACCGTGTGCCAGGTATTCAGCACCGCGCCGATGGCCGTCCCCGCGTTGCCCGCCACCGGCTGCACGAAGACTTTATCGTTTCCCAAGGCGCGTTCCAGCGACGAAACCAGCAGGGCGTTCAGGCCCAACCCTCCTGCAAGACAGAGATTGCCGGCAGGTCCCGCGAGCCGCAGGGCCGCGGCTTCCACGGCTTTCTGGATGCCGGCCGCCAGGTGCGCCCGCATCGGTTCGGGAATCGCGGCGCCATCGGCCAGCCCCAGCCGCTCGTAGAAGCGCGCGCCGAAACCGCCCGATTGCAGGCGCTCGGTGGAGAAGAACGAACGGTCCGGATGCGGACCCGAGTCCGAGAGGTTGAGAATCTCGAGATACAGGTCGCGGTACCGTTCATCGCCCCAGACGGAAAGCCATTGGACCTTGTGCTCGTCTTCATTGGCCGAAAATCCCAACAACTCGGTGACACGCCCGTAGAGATCGCCGAGCGAATCGGGCGGATACTGCTCCTGCTCGAGCGTCATCACGGTGCCGTCCGCCTGCCAGCGCGAGCCGCAGCGGAAATCGCCGCCGCGATCCAGCGTCAGCACGGTGGCGTGGTCGAAGCGCGACGGGTAATACGCGGACGCGGCGTGCGCGCGGTGATGTTCCACCAGCACGATGCGGCTCTGCGGGAATTGCCCGCGCAGCTTGAGGAGAAAATCCGATTCCGGGATGGGCCGCACGATGGCGACTGCGTCCACGTCCTCGGGCCGCGCACCGCCAAGTTCCAAACAAGTTGCGATGGAATGTTCCGGCGGGCCATCGGGACCGCCCCAATGCGTGCGCCGCCGCACCAGCTTGGATTCCTCCACTGCGGCCACTAGTTCGCCGTCTTTCAGAATGGCGCTGGCGGCATCGCCCAGGATGCCGCCGATTCCGAGAATGATCATACGCAGCCCACGCAGACTCTAATCAAGACAATTGAGCCGCCGATGAACGCCGATGAACGCCGATCAGAACATTCTTGTGTTATCGGCGCTAACCGGCGTTCATCGGCGGCCAATAATGTTTTTGCCCGGAGCACTGCGATCATTTCTTGCCCTTAGTCTGCTTCTCGATCTTGGCCCACGCGTCCTTCAATCCCACGGTGCGATTGAAGACCAACTTGCCGGGCGCGGAATCGGGGTCCACGCAGAAATATCCCAGGCGCTCGAACTGAAAGCGGTCGCCCACCGCGGCCGTGGCCAGCGACGGCTCCGTCCGTCCGCGCAAAATCTCCAGCGAGTTAGGGTTCAGATTGGCAGTGAAATCCTCTCCCTCGGCCGTCTCGCCGGGGTTCTCCTTGACGAACAGGTTGTCGTACATGCGCACCTCGGCGTCGAGGGCGTGCGCGGCCGACACCCAATGGATGGTCGATTTCACCTTGCGGCCGTCGGGCGAGTTGCCGCCGTGGGTCGCGGGATCGTAGGTGCAGTGGATCTCCAGCACTTCGCCTTTTTCGTCTTTCACCACGCCGGTGCAGGTGATGAAGTAGCCGTAGCGCAGGCGCACTTCCTTGCCCGGCGATAGGCGGAAATATTTCGGCGGCGGAACTTCGCGGAAATCGTCCTGCTCGATGTAGAGCACTTTGGAGAACGGAACGGCGCGCGTCCCGGCGGAGGCATCTTCGGGATTGTTGACTGCCTCCATCTGTTCCACCTGGCCTTCGGGGTAGTTGTCGATCACCACGCGCAGCGGCCGCAGCACGGCCATCACGCGCCGCGCGGTGCGATTCAAATTCTCGCGGACGTGGTGTTCCAGCAGGCCCAGCTCGATGGTGCCGTTGGTTTTCGAAACGCCGATGGCGCCGCAGAAACTGCGCAGCGCTTCGGGCGGATAGCCGCGCCGCCGGATGCCGGCGAGCGTGGGCATGCGCGGATCGTCCCAGCCGCGCACGTGGCCGTCCTGCACGAGGGTCAGCAGCTTGCGCTTGCTGAGTAGCGTGTAAGTAACGTTGAGCCGGTCGAACTCAATCTGCTGCGGATGGTAGATGCCCAGCGCTTCCACATACCAGTCGTACAGCGGCCGGTGATCTTCGAATTCCAGCGTGCAAATGGAGTGGGTGATGCCCTCGATGGAGTCGGATTGGCCGTGGGCGTAGTCGTACATCGGGTAGATGCACCATTCGCTTCCGGTGCGGTGATGGTCGGCGTGCAGGATGCGGTACATCACCGGGTCGCGCAGATTGAGATTGGGCGAGGCCATGTCGATCTTGGCGCGCAGGGTGCGCGAGCCGTCGGGAAACTCACCGTTCTTCATGCGCTGGAACAGGTCGAGATTCTCTTCCACAGAGCGGTTGCGATACGGGCTCTCCGTGCCCGCCTCGGTCAAGGTACCGCGCGTCTGGCGCACTTCCTCGGCGCTCAGATCGCACACGAATGCCTTGCCCTCGCGAATCATTTTGAGCGCCCATTCATAGAGCTGGCCGAAGTAATCGGACGCGTAAAAGAGGCCGTCCCACTCGAAGCCCAGCCAGTGGACGTTCTCCATGATGGAGTCGACGTACTCGGTCTCTTCCTTGCACGGGTTGGTATCGTCGAAGCGCAGGTTGGTCTTGCCGCCGAACTCGTCGGCCAGTCCGAAATTGAGGCAGATGGACTTGGCGTGGCCCAGGTGCAGATAGCCGTTGGGCTCGGGAGGAAAGCGCGTGTGCA
>CAZARO010000151.1:0-8598 GCA_964487165.1 uncultured Solibacteraceae bacterium
CTCATCCTGGGCGACACCGATAAGACACCGGATGGCGGTTACTCCGCCGGTTTCCTCTACGGTGCGACTAACATCCGTAAGGTGGCCGCCTACACTTACCAGGCGCTGCTCGGGCTGGCCGCGGCGAAACTGGGCGTTCCGGCCTCCGGACTTACGGTCACCGATGGTGTGGTTTCGGGCGGCGGCACGAGCATCGGTTATGGGCAACTGGTTCAGGGCCAGCATCTCGATTTGAAAATTCCTGTCTCCGGTAAGCCGGTAACAATCGACCCTTCGCAAGGTACCGGCCTCGCCGGGCTGGATGGATTTGTGGTCACCGGCGACCCGCCGATGAAGGCCATGAGCCAGTTCAGGGTTATCGGTACGTCCTATCCCGTGCCCGGTATTCCCGGCAAAGTCACCGGCAAAACACAGTGGAGCTGCGATGTCACATTGCCGGGCATGCTGTTTGCCACCATGGTGCGGCCCGCGACTCTGGGCTCCACTTTGATCTCCACTGGCGCAGTCGACAAGAAGCGCTTTCCGACCGCGGAGGTCGTCAGGAAAGGCAATCTGGTTGCCGTGGTCTCTCCCAACGAATGGGAGGCGGTCAGCGCGGCCCGGTCGGTCGCGGCGGGGACTAAGTGGACCGCTTGGTCGGGGTTACCGGGCAGCGAGAACATGACTAAGACGCTGCGCGAGTATCAATGGGGCCAGCCGAGCGAAAGCAGGGGGAATGCCGCCGATGTGACCGCGGCGCTGGCGAGCGCGCCCAAGACCATTTCTGCAACCTATGAGCAGCCGTATGTCCGGCATGCCCCGCTAGGCCCCTACGTGGCGGTGGCGGATGTGCGCGGCGATGGCTCGGTGACCGTCTGGACCCATTCGTCGCATTCGCAGGGGCTGCGTGCCCAGATCGCCAATACGCTCGGCACCCCGGCGGAGAAAGTCGTGGTCCGGTGGCTCGAACATGCCGGTCAGTACGGCCGCACCACCTTCGGCGGGGACGGCGCAGAAGGCGATGCCGTCATCCTCTCGCAGTTGACTGGCAAACCGGTGCGCGTCCAGTGGAACCTGCAGGAGGACCTGGCATGGTCCACCGTCTCGCCGGCATGGGTGGCCGATCTGAAAGCGGCGTTCGATGCGAATGGCCGGCTGTCAGCGGTACACAGCGCGTCGTTTTCACCCCACATGTTGGACGCGCGCCTTCTGGGCGCCATACTGGCGGGGATGCCCTGCACTACCTCGAAGACCGGCGGGTGGGTGGCCACGGAGTGGCCGTACGACAGGATTCAGAACCGGCTGGAACAGGCCTACGGAAGGCCGAATCTGGGCGCGGAATCGGCAACCGGCGGGCTGCGCGGCAACATTATGCGCACCCCGGCACAGCGCCAGCAGAACTTCGCGCTGGAGTCGTTGATCAACGAGGCAGCTGCATCGGCCGGGGCCGACGCAATCCAATTCCGCATCGGCCATACCACCGACCAGCGGCTGATCGACATACTCAACGCCACCGCGAAGGCGGCGGGGTGGGAACAGCGGCCCTCTCCGCACGCCGGCGCGCGCCGTACCGGGACGGCGCCGGTAACCGGCCGCGGCGTCAGCATCATCGTCCGCAGCAACGCTTATTGGGTAGGCATTGCCGAGGTCGCAGTTACTCCCGCGACGGGCGCCGTGCAGGTGACTAAGTTCACCATCGGTCTCGAATGCGGCAAGATCATCAACCCCAGGCAACTGGACCGCTGCATGAAGAGCGGCTTAGTGATGGGACTTAGCGAAGCTCTCAAGGAAGAAGTTACTTTCGACACGGGCAAAGTAACCAGCACGGATTGGAGCCGCTACAAGATTCTGACCATGCAGGAGATGCCGGAGATCAAGACGGTCCAGCTCTCGCGCGACGACAAGGGGTTCGGCACGGGAGGGGAAGCCGCCAACGCAGTCGGTCCGCCCGCGGTGGCCGCGGCCCTTTTCGATGCCACCGGAGTGCCTCCTCGCAGGATCCCGCTGACTCCGGCCTACGTGGCTTCCCTGCTGAAAGTCTGAGTAGGGCACGGCCGAAAACCTGCTTTCATGCGGCCGGGGCGGCTGGAAAGCCGTGGGCGCCCTTCCGGGCACAGGGACGATTGCCTAATGCCGCATAGGTTTCGTGAAGCTGGCTGCTGCAGAATTGGTGGGGCGGACCCCCTGGTCTGCGCGGGACGTCCTCGTCCCGCCCTTTGCCTGAAGAATTAGGCACTTGCAACCGTCGGCAGGCCGACCAGGGGGTCGGCCGCGGACCAGGGGGTCCGCCCCACGATTTACGCAGATGCCCGAAAGTGGGAAAACTATGCGGCATTAGGCACGATTGCCCCCCCACTTAGTACACCATTTCGCAAATACAGATTCGTTTTCCGCAGATCCAAATGCAACCGCTCCCTTACGGTCGCGGCTCTGTATGCAGCCTCGTTCAGAGCCGCGACCATCAGGGAGCGTTGCAGCAGAATATGTTGGCGAACTTATGAAATGGAGTACTTAGCTTCCCAAGGCTTCAGACTTACTCCCGCGGCATGCTCAAATCCGTCTCTTCCTGCGCGCGATGGCGCACGTCGATGCCTTTCACCAGGAACACCACGTCCTCCGCGATGTTGGTGGCGTGATCGCCGATGCGCTCCAGATTGCGCGCCACGAAAATCAGGTCCACCGCCGCCGGCACCACCCCGGGATCGCGCTGCATCGTCGCCAGTAACTCGGTGTACACCGCGTCGCGTAACTTATCCACCTCGTCGTCGGAGAGCAGGACGTTGCGCGCCATCTCGGTATCCGAATTGACGAACGCATCCAGACAGCGCAGCAGCATGGATTGCACCAGCGACGCCATCTTGGGGATGTCGATCATGGGCTTCACCAGCGGGTGATGCATGAGCGAGAGGGAACGCTCGGCGATATGCTGCGCCAGGTCGCCGATGCGCTCCAGGTCGGTGTTGATCTTGAGCGCCGACGTAAGGAACCGCAGATCGCGGGCTACCGGCTGATTGAGCGCCAGCAGACGCGTCGCCAGGCCGTCGATCTCCATTTCCATGCGGTTGATCTGCGGCTCGTCGCGAATCACCTGCTCGGCCAATTCCCGATTCTGTTCCACCAGGGAACGGACGCTGCGATGGATGGCGGACTCCACCAACCCGCCCATTTCCAGCAGTTTGTGATTCAGTTCTTCAAGTTCTACGGTGAAATGACGCACCTGAGTCCATCCCCTTTCCGGCACGGCCGGTCTGCGATCGGCGGCTCCTCAAAGATGATTTGAGTCTACCCGAATCTGCCGGTAATGTAATCTTCCGTCTCCTTCTTGGCCGGATTGCGAAAGATGACGTCGGTCTTGCTGTACTCGATCAGCCGCCCCATCAGGAAGAAGCCGGTGAAATCGGCGACGCGCGCGGCCTGCTGCATATTGTGCGTCACGATCACCATGGTGCACTGGTCCTTCAAGGTGAACATCAGTTCTTCGATCTTGGCCGTGGCGATCGGGTCAAGCGCCGAGCATGGTTCATCGAGCAGCAGCACCTCCGGGTCTACCGCCAGGGCGCGCGCAATGCACAGGCGCTGCTGCTGGCCGCCTGACAGGGCGTAGGCCGATTCGTGAAGCTTGTCTTTGACCTCGGACCAGAGGGCCGCGCGCTGCAGGCTGCGCTCCACCCGGTCGCGCATTTCGCTGCGCTTGGCCATACCGTTGATTTTCAGGCCGTAGGCGATATTATCGAAGATCGATTTCGGGAAGGGATTGGGCCGCTGGAAAACCATGCCCACCCGCCGCCGCAGGCTGGTCACATCCACCTCGCGCACGTCTTCGTTATCCAGCAAAATCTGCCCTTCCATGCGCGAATTCTTGATGGTGTCGTTGATGCGGTTCAAGTTTCGCAGGAAGGTCGACTTGCCGCACCCCGAAGGCCCGATCAGCGCCGTTACCTTGTGCTCCAGCATCTCGATGGAGATGTCGTGCAGGGCCTGAAAGGTGCCGTAGTAGAAATTGACGTTGGTGGCCCGCAGTTTGGGACTGGTTGCGGGTGCAGGCGTGGGCACGGAAGCCCCCTTTCGATCCGGAGCGGCCTTGGATGGCGAAGCGAATTCGGGTGTGGTGCTCATAGGATTCTCGATATCAGCCACGTGGAACGGAAACTCCCCTGGCCAGGACCATGCGGGCCAGAATGTTGGCCGTCAGGACCATGGCGATGAGGACGAGGCCCGCGGCCCAGGCTTGCTGATTCAAATCTTCGTAGGGCGACCTGGCAAGCTCATAGATCACCACCGGCAGGGAAGAAGTGGGCTCCGTCATGCCGCCCCAAAACTGGTTGCCGAGAGCCGTGAACAGCAGGGGAGCGGATTCTCCCGCGATGCGCGCCACGCCCAGGATCATGCCCGTGAGAATTCCCTTGCTGCCCGCCGGAACGGCGACGGTGGCGATCATTTTCCACTTACTCGCCCCCAGCGCCAAGCCGGCTTCCCGCAGGGCCAACGGCACCTCGCGCAGGAACTGCTCGGTCTGCCGCGTGACAATGGGAATCAACATCACGCTCAACGCTACGGAACCGGCGAAACCGGAGTAGTGATGGAACGGAAGCACCAGCAGAGCCCAGGCCAGGATGCCCACGATAATGGAAGGGACTCCGTTGAGCAGGTCGGCCACGTACCGCACGATGGAGGCGAACTTCTTGTCCTCGTATTCCGATAGATAGATGCCGGCGATGAAGCCGATAGGGATGCCGATGAGTGCCGCGACGCCGACAATTTCAGTGCTGCCCACGATGGCATTCGCCATGCCGCCGCCGGTTTCCCCGGTGGGCTTCGGTAATTGTGTAAAGAAGTGCCCGCTCAGGGAACTCGCGCCGTGATAGAGCAGCAATCCCAGAATGAGAAACAGCACCGCGACCGTGGTGACCGTGCAGACGCCGGTCAGCGTCAGCATCACGATGTTCACGAACTTTCGCCGCGCGCGCCGGTCCATCATGCCCGTTTGGACCCCTTGCTGGTGGTAGCCACAATCATCAGCCGTGCCAACCCGTTGATGACGATGGTGAGCAGGAACAGGATCAAACCTAATTCGATGAGTGCCGGCTGGTGGATCTCCGGGCTCGCTTCGCTGAATTCATTGGCAATCACCGCGGCGATGGTGTAACCGGGCGCCAGCAGGGAAGTATGTACGGCCGGAGAATTGCCGATCACCATGGTGACCGCCATGGTTTCTCCCAGAGCGCGCGCCAAACCCAGGAATACGGACCCCAGGATACCGAGCTTGGCGTAGGGCACAACGATTTGCCACGTGGTCTCCCAACGGGTGGCGCCCAAAGCCAGCGCCGCTTCTCTCTGTTCCCGGGGCACGGCCAGCAGAGATTCGCGGGAAACCGAAATGACAAAAGGAATCGTCATGATGGCCAGGACAATTCCGGCGGTAAGATAGCCAACACCGTAAGCCGGTCCGCTGAACAGGTCGCCTATATAAGGCACCTGCCCGATGGAATGCTTCAGGAACGGTTCAATATACAACCGCATCAGCGGCACCAGCGTGAAAATCGCCAGCAAACCGTAAATCACGCTGGGAATCGCCGCCAGCAGTTCGATTACAAACGTCAGGCCGTTGGAGATTTTAGCGGGCGCCAGTTCAGACAGGAAGATGGCCGCGCCCACGCCCATGGGGACGGAGATGAGCATTCCCACCAGCGCGGTGATGACGGTGCCGTAAATGAACGGCACTGCGGCAAAGGCATCCGTCACCGGATTCCATTCCGTACCGGTGAGAAAACCCCAACCCAGCTTGGCGCGCGCCGGCGCGGAACGGGCAAATAACTGATCCACCAATAACAAGGCGATCACCAGCAGCAGCGCCGCGAAGAATAAGGCCGTGAAACGGGCGATCACGTCGCCCGTCTCACTGGTCCTCCTCCGTACCGCCGGTGCCACCGCCTGGCTAGCCATTAAGCGACTACTTCATACCTTTCTTGCCGGCTGGCTGGGCGCTGGACGCGTGCGCCGCGCCACCCAGCTGGGCGACTTGTTTCTGCTCCTTGTCGACCACCGGCTTGGGCAAGGGCGCGAAGAACAGAGTAGGGGCCACCTTCTGCCCGTCGGTGAGCATCCACGATAGAAAATCCTTGACCGCCTTGGCCTTGCCCGCGTCCGCAATCTGCGCCGGAATGAGCATCCAGGTGAAGCTGGAGATGGGATACGCATTCTTGGCGGGAGAATTGGTGATGGAGACGCGGAAATCGTCGGGCATCGTCACTCCGCCGGCCGCTTCCGATACCGAATCCATGCTCGCCTTAATCCACGTGCCCGCTGAATTCTGCACCAGCCCGTAGCTCAGCTTATTCTGCAAAGCCCACAGAAGCTCGATATACCCGATGGAATATGGAGTCTGCTTCAGGAGACCGGTGACGCCCGAACTCTGCGCTCCGCCCAACGGACTGGCGGGCCAGCTTACGGCCTTCGCGGCGCCCACTTTGCTCTTCCACTCGGGGCTCACTTTCGCCAGGTAGTCCGTAAAGATGAACGTCGTGCCGCTGGAATCGGTGCGATGCACCGCCACGATATCTTCATTAGGGAGCTTTACGCCCGGATTGTCGGCCGCCAGCGCCTTATCGTTCCACTTGGTGATTTTTCCCAGGTAGATGCCGGAAATGGTGGCTCCGGTGAATTTGAGGTCCTGCGTCACGCCAGGAACGTTGTAAGTAAGCACCACAGCCCCGAGAACGGTCGGGAAGTGGAGAACTTTGCCCTTCTGGGCCGACAGTTCGGAGTCCGTCATGGGCATGTCGGAAGCGCCGAAATCCACGGTGCCGTTGGTGACGCCATTCACCCCCGCGCCGGAACCGTTAGCGGTGTAGTTGATCTGCACATTGGCATGGGCAGTGTGATACAACGAAAACCACTTCTGGTAAATGGCCTCCGGGAACGTCGCACCGCAAGCCGTGATTTTCTGAGCCACCGCGCACGAAGCGCCAGCAGCCAGCAATACCCCGCACGCCAGCAATGTCTTTTTCATTTTCGTGTACCTCCAATTTTCTCAGAGCATTGTTACAATTCTGTTAACGAACCGGGAAATTCCGTGTGTTGCGCTACTTCCCTAACGTGGGAGCTGAGCCGGGCAAGGTGTACCGTACGTCGACGTATACGGTGCTGTCGTGCCCGCCTTTAGGCGTATTCGGAGCGACGTACCAGAGATACCGGTTGAGCCACTCGTACTGCGTGATCATGCTGAGAGCGCCGTATTTCGCATCTTTCCAGAAAGTATGCACATACCCGATAGTGAATTCCTGGATGTTCCGATTCTGGCTGCCACCGCGGATGCCATAGCCGATAGGGGTGGTGCCATTGGCATCCAGGGCAGCGTTCCTATCGATGTAAATATCGCCATAATACGAATACAGCAGAAAATTCTTGCTGAGGTTGGCTTCGAAGCCTTCCACGAATCCGCCGGAGTGGATCGGGCTGAGGCTGCCATCCGAGCGG
This sequence comes from uncultured Solibacteraceae bacterium, assembly GCA_964487165.1. Taxonomy (GTDB): domain Bacteria; phylum Acidobacteriota; class Terriglobia; order Bryobacterales; family Bryobacteraceae; genus PALSA-129. The sequence continues at coordinate 7,456 of CAZARO010000151.1, forward strand.
ATAATTACGTCGGGAGACTGGCCGAAGATATACCGGCCGCCGCCATCGCTCCAGTAATTGTTGGTGACCAGGCGGAAATTCTTGACGACTTCGAAGTTCCCGTTGAACGATCCGCCGCCGCCCGCCTTGGTAAATCGGACGTTGGTGTTGGGATTCCAATCCTTGAAATTCCGCTCGATTCCGGCGAATTCGAAATGAACTCTCGAGATGGGATCGATAGCCACTTTGGCGATGAAATCCGGGGTCAAATTGGGGGTGCTCAGAGGACTCGGCGAGGTGTTATCGAGCTGCGTACCCGGCAAGGTGGAGAGCGCAGCGGGAGCAGTGATGGAGGAGCCGCCGGCCGAACCGCCGGTATATTGGTTGGGATTTTCCGCCGCAAACCCTATCGCGACCATGTCGCTGGGATGATAAATAAATCGCAGGCCGGGCTGGCGGGTCCAGGTCAAACCAGCCACGTAATTCACGTCCATGACCTGGCTATAAAAGATATCGCCGGGCAATGGGGAGATGCCTTTCCGGTTGGGGGTCAACATACTCCAGCTTTGACCGGCGAGGAACTCGATCTGGCCCTTGCGGACATCCACCCAGTACAGGCGGATGCGGGGAACGAAGGCGCCGTTGGTGACGCCGAGAGAGTTGGAACCGCTGGTGCCCAGGAAGTCCATCTCGTTGTAGCCGATGACGTGGGCGCCTCTTACGTTGGCGTCAAAGCGGAAACCGAACCGGCTGTTTTGCGGGCTGAAGCGGAATTCCCCGAGGTGAGCGGTGGCGGCATTCGCCAGGGGGACGCTGCCGAAGCTGCTGCCGATTCCCGAACCGGCATTCTCATTGCGCCAGACGGCCGTCAAGTCCATGAAGCCCACGGGAGTGAGAGTGGCGTCGCCAATCTTGAGTTGCAGCGGAGAGCTGGGCTCGCCGGCCGGCACTTGCGGATCGAGCACACGCGGCGTCGGGCCGGGTGGAGGCGGCGGCAGCATCGGCGTGCTGGAAGCTACTTCGCCCATGTTGGGCAACATACGCGCGGGCACCGACGGAGTGGGTTCGGTCGCCGCGGGCGCCGCTACGGCTACAGCCGAAGCCGCGGGGGCTGCTACCGCAGGGGCCGCTGCCGCAGGCGCCACGGGCGCGGCAGAGGCGGTG